>CALCQB010000080.1 GCA_937897535.1 uncultured Novosphingobium sp.
AGTTGATCAGACCGATGTTCGGGCCTTCCGGCGTTTCAATCGGGCAGATGCGGCCATAGTGCGTCGGGTGAACGTCGCGCACTTCGAAGCCGGCGCGCTCGCGGGTCAGACCACCCGGCCCGAGCGCCGAAACGCGGCGCTTGTGGGTGACTTCCGACAGCGGGTTGGTCTGGTCCATGAACTGCGAGAGCTGCGACGAACCGAAGAACTCGCGCACCGCGGCCACGGCGGGCTTCGCGTTGATCAGGTCGTTCGGCATCACGGTCGAAACATCGACCGAGCTCATGCGCTCCTTCACGGCGCGCTCCATGCGCAGCAGGCCGACGCGGTACTGGTTTTCCAGCAGCTCGCCCACCGAACGCACGCGGCGATTGCCGAGGTTGTCGATGTCGTCGACCTCGCCCTTGCCGTCCTTCAGGTTCACCAGTTCCTTGACCACCGCGAGGATATCCTCGGTGCGCAGGGTGGTGACGGTGTCTTCGGCATCAAGGCCCAGGCGCATGTTGAGCTTGACCCGGCCGACGGCCGAGAGGTCATAGCGGTCGCCATCGAAGAACAGGCCTTCGAACAGCGATTCCGCGGTTTCGCGCGTCGGCGGTTCGCCCGGACGCATGACCCGGTAGATATCGGCCAGCGCGTGATCGCGGTCAGGGGCCTTGTCGGCCTTGAGCGTGTTGCGGATCCACGGACCCGTGTTCATGTGGTCGATGTCGAGCAGGTCGATCCCGTCGATCCCCGCCTTGTCGAGCGCGTCGAGGTTCTCGGGCGAAACTTCGTCGCCCGATTCGATGTAGATCCGGCCGGTCGACTCGTCGATCAGGTCGCGCGCCGAATAGCGGCCGAAGATTTCCTCGGTCGGGATCAGCAGCTCTGCCAGGCCGTCCTTTTCCGCCTTGTTGGCGGCGCGCGGGCTGATCTTGGTGCCGGCGGCAAAGATCACTTCGCCCGACCTGGCATCGACGATGTCGAAGGTCGGCTTCTGGCCGCGCCATTGCTCGGCGACATAGGGCAGACGCCAGCCGCCTTCGCCGCGCTTCCACGCGACGGTCTGGTAGAAGTGGTTGAGGATGCCTTCGTCGTCGAGGCCCAGCGCGTGCAGCAGCGCGGTGACCGGCAGCTTGCGCTTGCGGTCGATCCGGACGTTGACGATGTCCTTGGCGTCGAATTCGAAATCGAGCCACGAACCGCGGTAGGGAATGACCCGGGCCGCGAACAGATACTTGCCCGAAGAGTGGGTCTTGCCGCGGTCATGATCGAACAGCACGCCCGGCGAGCGGTGCATCTGGCTGACGATGACGCGTTCGGTGCCGTTGACGATGAAGGTGCCGTTTTCGGTCATCAAGGGCATGTCGCCCATGTAGACGTCCTGCTCCTTGATATCGAGGACCGAACGGGTTTCGGTTTCGGCATCGACCTCGAACACGATCAGGCGCAGCGTGACCTTCATCGGCGCGGCATAAGTGATCCCACGCTGGCGGCACTCGGTGGTGTCGTACTTGGGGTCTTCCAGCTCGTAATGGACGAAGTCGAGCTCGCTGGTCCCGGCGAAGTCGCGGATCGGGAAGACCGAGCGCAGGGTCTTTTCCAGGCCCGAGACATAGCCGACCGAAGGTTCCGAGCGCAGGAACTGCTCATAGCTTTCGCGCTGAACCTCGATCAGGTTCGGCATCTTCACCACTTCGTGGATGTCGCCAAAGATCTTGCGGATCCGCTTCTTTGCCGAAACGCGCTGGCCGCTGATCGCGGGAGTGGGAGCCTTCTTGGCCATGGGAGGGAATGCCTCTTCGCTTTGATGCCGGGAGTCCGGCGTTGAATCCTGTCGCGCACGGCATGACACCGGCAAATCACCGGCAACCACCGGACGGCAAAAAGGCCGCATGGCAAACACCCCGATTCGGAGCGGCCCGCAGCCTTCGCGTCAGATGGTGAACCCGTCGCTTCCTTCCTGGCGACAGCCCCCGCGCATGGGCCGTGCTTGCTCGAAGCGTCGAGCGAGGGCTGCATATAGGTGCGGCAGCCCGCGCTGTCAAACGCGCTGGCCCGGCCGGGCCGCAGAAATCCTGACTTTCCGATTTTCGATGCGTGGCATATTGTTTTTCGATATTATCGATTGACAAAATGCCCGACTCGATTTATTGAATGTCGATATCAACCATATCGGAGTTCGACAAATGACCAAAACCAACCGCCCCGCCGCCCTGCTGTTCGCCGCCGCAATGTTCGCGCTGCTGTGGGTCCCGACCCTGTCGATGCCGGCCCAGGCCGCCACCGGCACGATCCAACTGGTCGAGCTGGCCTGATCCGGCCGCGACCTCCCTTTCAAGGAACCTACCCATGACCCTGACCCTCGCCTCTCGCCTCGCGGTTGCCGCGCTGGCCTTCACCGCCGTCCTTTCCACCTGGCATGCCACGCTGGCCATGCCTGGCCTGGCCTGACACTAGCCCGCCAACAGGGAGAACCGCCATGACGTCCAAGCCCAAAGATCCGCTGCTTGCCGCCGCCAAGGTGTTGCTGATCATCGGCAAGATCGTGACCATCTTCGGCATGGTCGCGCTGGCCATTGCGCTCGGTGCGATGCTGACCGTGGTGCGGGCCGATCTGCTCGCCGAGATGGCCAAGGCCGATGTTCCGGCGATGGGCATCTGGCTGATCGCGCTGGCCATCCTGACCGGAGAGGTGATGCTTTACCTCGGCTTCCGCTTCATCAGCGAGCTGAGCGGGATCATCGATTCGGTCGGTGAAGGCGAACCGTTCCGCCCGGAAAACGCCGACCGCCTCAGCCGGATGGGCTGGATCATGGTCGCGGTCCAGGTGCTGATCATTCCGATCGCCGCGCTGGCGGTGTGGTTCGCGCCCTTCGCCCACAAGCTTGACGCCCATGCCCATATCGATGGCGGGCTCGACGGGGGCTCGATCCTGCTGACCTTGGAAGGAGGTTCGCTGTGAGCCGCCGCATCC
>CALCQB010000081.1 GCA_937897535.1 uncultured Novosphingobium sp.
CGGGCCGCAGCGCTTCGACAATGCCGCGCAATCGCTCCATCTCGCGGCTCTGGCGTTCGAGTTCCTCAAGGTTGTCGCGCACCGGCTGCTCGCGCGGGATCGAGGACAGCGAACCGAAGATCACGTGGAAGAACCCCGGCGGGCGCGGATCGGCGTGGCGCTGGCCGCCGACCTCGTCGGGATGCGGGTCGATATAGACGAAGCGCCGGTCTACCTCGCGCTGGGCCGGGCGATCGCGCAGCGCGTCCATCGCCTCGGCAAAGGGGGCGTTGACCAGCACCGATCCGTCGATCAGCGCGACCGCATCGGCATCGCCGTGGTGGCTGTGTTCGGGCATGATCCGCTCAACAAAGGCAGTCCGGCTGTGCCACGGATCGCCATGTTCGTGCGCCAGGGCGTCGATCTCGCCCAGTTGCAGCGCCGGGAACGCGCCGGGAAAGCTGGCCGTGGCCCGCGCCGCAAAGACCAGCTCGATTGGATTGGCCAATGGCTCGTTCGGACCGGCCGGGGTGATTGCGCGAAACCCGATCGACAAGCGGTGTTCGCTTTCCTCGATTCTATCCGGGCTGTGCAAGTGCAGGGTCTGGGCGTGGCCCTTGAAGTCGGTCGCGGTGACGAACAGGTCGATCGGATGCCCGGCCGGGAGCAATGGGGCATCGGCCCCGCCGGTCCGCATCGCGCCGAGCGCTTCACACAGCAGCCGCGAGAAGCCGAGCCCGCCGAACGGCGGCTCGAACCAGCGCGAGCGGATCAGGCGCGATAGCTTGGCCCGCACCTCGCTGCGGGTTTCCTTGGCGACGCTGGCCGAAACCACGTTGCCGGGTCGCTTGAGCAGCCAATAGACGATCGGCATCGCCCAGAACTTGGCGATCCGCGAACCGGGCCGGGCATCGGGATCGAGCAGTACGTCGACATCGGCGCGTTCCAGCCACAGCTCGGTCAGGGGCTCAAGGCTTTGCCCGGAATGGATCGCCTGGGCCAGGAACACCCCGTTGATCCCGCCCGCGCTGGCCCCGGCAACGATATCGGGCAGCACCCGCAACCGCAGCTTGAAGTGACGCTCGATCCGTTCGAGCAAGCGGTGATAGACCGCCTCGGTCCCGCCCTCGACTGCCAAGCCGCCGTGATAGGCGCGGCTGGCCCGGGCCAGTTTCCACAGCTCCTTGGTCACCCCGTGCATATAGACGGCCAGGCTGACGCCGCCGTAGCAGACCAGAGCAATGCGGAGTTCCTTCTGGCGCATTTCAACCTCTTTCCACGGCGATGCGCCAAAGGCAATTGCGTTCCTATTACGTTCCGGTTAGGCATTTGCCCATGGCCAAGCCCAAACGCCGATATATCTGCCAGGCCTGCGGCAGCGTGAGCTTTCGCTGGCAAGGCCAGTGCGCCGATTGCGGAGAGTGGAACACGCTCGCCGAAGAGGCTCCGGAGACTGTGTTTTCGGCCAAGCATAACCTGTCGGGCGGCGGGCGGGCGATTGCCTTCGAGGCGCTCGATGCGCCAGGCGAAGTGCTGAAGCGCAAATCGACCGGGCTGGCCGAATTCGACCGGGCGCTGGGTGGCGGAATGGTGCCGGGTTCAGCGGTGCTGATGGGCGGCGATCCTGGGATCGGCAAATCGACCCTGCTGCTCCAGGCGGCGGCAAAGGTGGCGCAGGCCGGGCTCAGCGCGGTCTATATCAGCGGTGAGGAAGCCGCCGGGCAAATCCGGATGCGGGCTGATCGGCTCGGGCTGGCCGGCGCGCCGATCGCGCTCGCCGCAGCGACCTCGGTCCGCGATATCCTGACCACGCTGGCGACCATGCCGCCGCCGGCGCTGCTGGTAATCGATTCGATCCAGACGATGCATTCGGACCAGATCGAGGGCGCGCCGGGCACGGTCAGCCAGGTCCGGGCTTCGGCGTTCGAACTGATCCGCTATGCCAAGGAAAACGGCGTCGCGCTGTTCCTGGTCGGCCACGTTACCAAGGACGGCAGCATCGCCGGCCCGCGGGTGCTCGAACACATGGTCGATGTGGTGATGGCGTTCGAGGGTGAGCGTAGCCATCAGTACCGGATCCTGCGCTGCCTCAAGAACCGGTTCGGTCCGGTTGACGAGATCGGAGTCTTCGCGATGGAAGGCGCCGGGCTGGCCGAGGTCGGCAATCCATCCATGCTGTTCCTGTCGGGGCGCGACACGCCGGTGGCGGGCAGCGCGGTGTTCCCGGCGATCGAAGGGACCCGGCCGGTGCTGATCGAGGTCCAGGCGCTGATCGTCCGGCTCGCCAGCGGGGCTACCCCGCGCCGGGCGGTGGTCGGCTGGGACAGCGGGCGGCTGGCGATGCTGCTGGCGGTGCTCGAGGCGCGCTGCGGACTCAATTTCTCTTCGGCCGAAGTCTATCTGAACGTGGCGGGCGGGTATCGGCTGTCCGATCCGGCCGCCGATCTGGCGGTGGCGGCGGCGTTGATCTCTGCCCTGGCCGACAAGCCGCTGCCGGGCGACGCGGTCTGGTTCGGCGAAGTTTCGCTGGCCGGAGAGATTCGCCCGGTTGCTCATGCGCCGATCCGGCTGCGCGAATCCGCCAAGCTGGGCTTTTCCAGCGCCTTTGGTCCCGGTGAAGCGGGCGGGGCATCGGACGGGCGAAAGTTTACCGCCTTAACACTGCTGCCAAATCTCGTTGACCGGATCATGGGGGCACCGTAGTTTCCCCGACCATGACGGGTTTCGATATTGCAGTTTTGATCCTGGTCGGCCTTGGGGCGATCACTGGTTTCATGCGCGGGTTCATTCAGGAAATCTTCGCGCTGGCGGCCTGGGTGCTCGCGCTGGTCGCGATCCACAACCTCCACACCCCGCTGACCGAAATGCTCGGGCCCTTTGTCGGGACCGGATCGGGCAGCGCCGTGCTGGCCTTCGCGATCCTGCTGCTGGTCCCCTATGCGATCGTCAAGCTGCTCTCCAACCGTTTGGGCGAAGCGAGCCGCAATTCGGTGCTGGGGCCGATCGACCGGTTGCTCGGCTTCGGGTTCGGGGCGGTCAAAGGCATGGTGATCGTGGTTTTGGCGTTTTCGGTGCTGGTGTTGGGCTATGACACGATCTGGGGTGCGGCCGGCCGGCCGACCTGGATCACCCAATCGCGGGCCTATCCGTTCGTCAACGCCGGCAGCGATTATCTGGTCAAGATGATCTCCGAACGGCGCCGCGAAGCCGTCAATGCCGAAGCCGGCCGCCTTGGCAAGAAGGCGGTCAAGACGAAGCTATCGGGCCAGTGAGCCAGGCAGCAGCGCTCTATTCGCCCGAAGTGCTCGGGCTGGCGACTGCGCTCGCCGCTTTTCCGCTAAGCGATGACCTGCCGTTGCGCGGCAGTGCCCGGGCGCCGGTCTGCGGCTCGACCATCGAGCTGGGGATGGAACTCGATAGCGAGGGCCGGATCGAACGGCTCGGCTTGAAGGCCCACGCCTGCGCGATTGGCCAGGCAACAGCGGCGCTGTTCGCGCGTTCAGCCGCCGGGCAGGATCGCGGCTCGATTGCCGCGACACTGGAGCACCTCACGTCCTGGCTCGACGATCCCGCCGCTGCGCTCCCGAATTGGCCCGGGATTGAGGCAATCGCCGCCGCGCGCGCCTATCCCGCCCGCCACGGCGCAATCCTGTTGCCGTGGAAGGCTGCCCTGGCCGCGCTTCCCTAAGCGCAGGGTCGCGGCTAGAGCAGGCCCAGGACAACGGGGAGATACCGACAATGAGCGAAGGTGCAGCGCAGAGCGAACCAAGCGCCCAGGAAATGCGCCTGGTGATCGCTGCATCTTCGGCCGGCACCGTGTTCGAATGGTACGATTTCTTCATTTACGGCACGCTCGGCGCGATCCTCTCCAAAACATTCTTCCCGACCGGCAATGCCACGCTGGAAATGCTGCTGTTCTGGCTGGTCTTCGCGGTCGGTTTCGGGTTCCGTCCGCTCGGCGCGGTGCTGTTCGGCTATCTGGGCGACAAGCTTGGCCGCAAGTACACCTTCCTGGTTACCGTCAGCCTGATGGGTATTGCCACCGCCGGGGTCGGGATGATCCCTGCGGCGGCGAGCATCGGCTGGTGGGCCCCGGCAATCGTGATCGTGCTGCGGATCCTGCAAGGGCTGGCGCTCGGCGGCGAATACGGCGGCGCGGCGATCTATGTTGCCGAGCATTCGCCTTTCGCACGGCGCGGCTATCACACCAGCTATATCCAGGCGAGCGTGGTCGGCGGGTTCGTGCTGAGCCTGATCGTGGTGCTGGGCTGCAAGGCGGTGATGAGCCCCGAGACATGGCTGGCCTGGGGCTGGCGGGTGCCGTTCCTGCTCAGCCTGCTGTTGCTCGCGATTTCGTTGTGGATGCGCTTCAAGCTGTCGGAAAGCCCGGTATTCCAGGCGATGAAGGCCGAGGGCGAACTGGCCGGCAATCCCTTCGTCGAGAGCTTTACCTATCCCGGCAACAAGCGCCGGATCTTCATCGCGCTGTTCGGCATCGCCGCCGGTCTGACCGTGATCTGGTACACCGCGATGTTCTCCGGCCTGTCGTTCCTGAAATCGGCGATGCACATCGAGGACACCGCAGCCGAGATCATCGTCGGCATTTCGGCGGCGCTGGGGATGGGGTTCTTCCTCTATTTCGGCAAGCTGTCGGACCGGATCGGGCGCAAGAAGCCGATCGTGGTCGGTTATGGCCTAACCTTGCTGCTGCTGTTCCCGACCTATTGGTTCATCGGCTCGGTGGCCAAGGATCCGGCCCAGACTGCGGCGGTCGAGTGGACCTTGCGCGGGCCCGATTGCAGCTTTGCGCCGTTCGCGCCGAAACAGGAAACCCGCTGCGGCAAGCTGATGGGCGACTTTGCCGGGGCCGGGGTGCCTTACCAGCTGGAGAAAAGCGAAAAGCTGGAACTGGTCGCTGGCGGAACGACAGTAATTCCGCTGGATGATCTGGCGCTGGACGATGCCAAGGCCCGCAAGGCCGCAATCGAGGCGCGGGCCGGACAGACTGTGTTCAACTTCGCCAAGCACACCCCCTCGTTCGGGCAATCCGCGCTAATCGTCGCCGGACTGCTGCTGCTGATGGCGCTTTCGGGCGCGACCTATGGCCCGGTCGCGGCGTTGTTGGCCGAGATGTTCCCACCCAAGGTGCGCTACTCCTCGATGTCGATCCCCTACCATATCGGCACCGGCTATTTCGGCGGGTTCCTGCCGTTCATCGCCAGCTACATCGTCGCGCGGACCGGCGATCCCTATTCGGGGCTGTGGTACACCTGGGTGGTCGTGCTGGTCGCGTTCCTGGTCGCGTGGTGGGGCCTGCCAAACGGAAAGCCGCGCGACTTTGCCGATGACCACGCCTGAGCCGCCACTCCGCCTGACGCTCGATACCGCCGCGCTGGTTCACAACTGGCGCGCGCTCGATCGGCTATCCGGCGCGGCGCGGGCCGGGGCGGCGGTCAAGGCCGATGGCTATGGGCTGGGCGCGGTGCGCGTGGTCAAGGCACTGGCCGCAGCCGGGTGCCGCGATTTCTTTGTCGCCCATGCCAGTGAAGCGGCAGAGTTGCTGGGTCTGGTCGATCCGGCCCGGGTCGCCATCCTGCACGGCCCCCAGGATGCTGCCGAGGCACAGTGGATCGCCGCGCAGGGATTCCGCCCGGTGATCAATTCGCTGCGCCAGGCCGAACTATGGAGCGCAGCCGGCAATGGCCGCTGCGACCTGATGGTCGATACCGGGATAAACCGGTTGGGTGTGGGGCTAGGTGATCTGTCGGCCGCGCAAATCCGCCAATTGAATGTCGCCACGCTCCATTCGCACCTCGCTTGCGCTGAAGAGGACAATGCGCTCAACCCGTTGCAGCGCGATCGCTGGCGCTCGGCCTGCGAGACCATCGGCAGTGACGAGTGCAGCCTCGCCAACTCGGCCGGGATCATGCTCGGCGAGAGCTATCACGGTAGCCTGACCCGGCCTGGCCTGGCGCTGTACGGCGGCGTCCCTTGCGCCGGGCTTGAAGGTGCGATCCGCCAGGTCGCCCGGCCCGAAGCTGCGATCATCCAGGTTCGGCAGGTGCAGGCAGGTGCGGGGGTCGGCTATAACGCGACCTATATTGCCGAGCGACCGATGCGGGTCGGGGTGATCGCGCTGGGTTATGCCGATGGCTATCTGCGCTGCTGGTCGGGCAAGGGTGCGATGCTGGCCGGGGATCGGCGCTTGCCGGTCCTGGGCCGGGTCTCGATGGACATGACCGTGATCGATCTGACCGATGCGCCCAATTTGGCCGAGGGCGACTGGATTGGCGCCGAATACGCCTTGCCCCAGGCCGCCGCACAAACCGGATTGTCGCAATATGAACTGCTGACCTTGCTGGGCCGCAGGTTTGCGCGATGATGCTGCGCAGCATGGATTTGTTGCATTGCAACTATTGCAGGTGCTAACAGGGCTTGAAGGGACCTTTCCCTGCGGGGTTTTGGAACATGAGCGACGCCAAGGGCGAAACTGTTGTCATCAAGAAGTACGCCAACCGGCGGCTCTACAACACCAAGTCTTCAAGCTACATCACGCTGGATCATCTGGCCAAGATGACGCGCGAAGGGGTTGATTTCAAAGTGCTCGATGCCAAGTCGGGCACCGATATCACCCATCAGATCCTGACCCAGATCATCATGGAAGAGGAAAGCGTCAGCGGTGAGCAGATGCTCCCGGTCAACTTCCTGCGCCAGCTGATCGGGATGTACGGCAATTCGATGCAGGGGCTGGTCCCGCATTACCTCGAAGCGAGCATGGACCAGTTCCGCGCCAACCAGTCCAAACTGCGCGAGGCCTTCGAATCAAGCCTGGCCGGCAACCCCCTGGCCAAGCTGGCCCAGCAGAACCTGGCGATGTTCAAGGCCGCCGCCTCGGCGTTTGTCCCCGGCCTGGCCGATGACAAGCAAGCCGAAGGCGCCAAGACCCAGGACGACGAGATCGCCCAGATGCGCAGGCAGATGGCCGAAATGCAGGCCAAGCTCGACAAGCTTGGAAATTAGCGGGCGGGGTGCGTCGGCGCGCCTGCCCAGCTTGAGACGAAGCTGGCGGCGGTGCTGAATTGGCATAGTCTTGGCCTGCCTTGCCGGGTCAATCCCGCTGGGCTATTGGCGCGGCCATGAAACATGCGCTTACCGTCACCCGTTCCGAAAACTTCGCCGCCTGGTACCAGGAGGTCATCGCCGAAGCCGAAATGGCCGAGGAAAGCGGGGTGCGCGGCTGCATGGTCATTCGCCCGTGGGGCTATGGCATCTGGGAACGCATTCAGAAGCTGATGGACGCCCGGATCAAGGCGGCCGGGGTCGACAACTGCTATTTCCCGCTGTTCATTCCGCTGAGCTATTTTGCCAAGGAAGCCGAGCACGTTGACGGCTTTGCCAAGGAAATGGCGGTCGTCACCCATCACCGCTTGATCCAGGACGGCAAGGGCGGGCTGGTGCCCGATCCCGAAGCCAAGCTGGAAGAGCCGCTGATTGTGCGGCCCACGTCGGAAACGGTGATCGGCCAGGCGATGGCGCGGTGGATCCAGTCGTGGCGCGATCTGCCGCTGCTGACCAACCAGTGGGCCAACGTCGTCCGCTGGGAAATGCGCACCCGAATGTTCCTGCGGACCAGCGAATTCCTGTGGCAGGAAGGCCATACCGCCCACGCCGACAAGGCCGACGCGATGGCCGAGACGCTGCGCGCGCTCGAGATGTACCGGGCCCATGCCGAGGAAGATCTCGCCATGCCGGTGATCGCCGGTGAAAAGCCCGAACACGAACGCTTCCCCGGCGCGGCCGGGACCTGGTCGATCGAAGCGATGATGCAGGATGGCAAGGCCTTGCAGGCCGGGACCAGCCATTACCTCGGCACCGGCTTCGCTGAGGCCGCCGGGATCCGCTATCAGGACCGCGAAGGCGGGCAGCAGTTGTGCCACACCACCAGCTGGGGGGTTTCAACCCGGCTGATCGGCGGGGTGATCATGACTCATGGCGACGACGACGGTCTGCGCGTGCCGCCCGCGATCGCGCCGCATCAGATCGTGATCCTGCCGATGCTGCGCGAAGATGACGGTGACGATGCGCTTCTGGCCTATTGCGAAGACCTGCGCAAGGCGCTCGCCAGCCAGACCGCGCTGGGCGAATCGATCCGGGTCCTGCTCGACAAGCGCGCCGGGAAGGCCACGCAAAAGCGCTGGGGCTGGGTCAAGAAGGGCGTGCCGCTGATCCTCGAGATCGGCGGGCGTGATGCCGCCGGCGGGCAGGTTTCGGTGGTCCGCCGCGACCGGCTCTACCGCGAGGACGGCAAGGTCAATTTCGTGGGGCAGGGCCGGGATCAATTCCTCGCCGCCGCCGCTGCAGAGTTGGAAGACGTCCAACGCGCGCTTCACACCGAAGCAACCGCGCGCCGCGACGCCCAGATCCATCGCGGGGTAACCGACATGGCCGGGCTCGAAGCCTATTTCAGCGAAGACCAGAAATACCCCGGCTGGGTCGAACTGGCCTGGTCCCGCCCGACCGGGGCTGCGCTCGATGTGGTTGTGCAAGAGCTAAAGGCGCTCAAGCTGACCGTCCGCAACACCCCGATGGGTGGCGCGCCGGTTTCCGGCAGCTGCCCGTTCACCGGAGAGCCTGCGGTCGAGACCATCTACGTCGCGCGCGCGTACTGAGCTGGTGAACCGTTCCAAACCCCAGCCGGGCCTGCCGAGCCGCCAGCAGATTCTGGATTTCATTGCGAACAGCGCCGAACCGGCCGGCAAGCGCGAGATTGCGCGCGGCTTTGGGCTGAAGGGGCAGGAGAAGATCCAGCTCAAGGCCTTGCTCAAGGATATGGCCGAGGAAGGCCTGATCGACGGCAACCGCGCCGCCTTTCACCGGATGGGCGGGGTGGCCAAGGTCACCGTGCTGCGGGTGGTCGAGATCGAGGATGGTGAGGCGATTGCCGTTCCCGACAGCTGGACCCCCGATGACGCCACGCCGCCGCCGCGGCTGCGGCTGCGCGAAAAGGGCAGCAAGAGCGCGGCACTGCGCAAGGGCGACCGGGTGCTGGCCCGGACCGAGGAAACGCAGACTGGATGGATTGCCCATCCGATGAAGAAACTGCCGGCCAACGAGGATCAGGTGCTCGGCGTGGTCGAGATCGACAAGGCCGGCAAAGGCTGGCTCGCCCCGGTCGACAAGCGGGTCCGCAATTCCTCGCCGATCGCCGACCTGGGCGGGGCTGAAGCTGGCCAGTTGGTGCTGGCCGAACCGGCCGGGCGCAACCCGCGTTCAGGGGTCAAGGTTACCGCGGTGCTGGGCGATCCGCTCGCCCCCAAGGCGTTCAGCCTGATCGCGATCCACAAGCACGGCATTCCCTTTGCCTACAGCGCCGAGACGCTGGCCGAGGGCGATGTCGCCGCGAAGCTACCGCTCAGCACCGACAAGCGCGAGGACCTGCGCCACTTGCCGATTGTGGCGATCGATCCCTCCGACGCGCGCGATCATGACGATGCGATCTGGGCCGAACCCGACGGGCAGGGCGGTTTTCGTGCGCTGGTCGCAATCGCCGATGTCAGCTTCTACGTCCGCCCCGGCAGCTTGATCGACCGCGAGGCCCGTAAACGGGGCAACTCGGTCTATTTCCCCGACCGGGTCGTGCCGATGCTGCCCGAAGTGCTGAGCGCCGACGTCTGCTCGCTCCGCGCCGGCGAAGACCGCGCGGCGATGGCCTGCCATCTCGAGATCAGCGCCGAGGGCAAGGTCACCAACTGGCGCTTCACCCGCGCGCTGGTGCGGATTTCCGAGGTCATCGCTTACGAAGAGGCGCAGCGGCGGATCGATGACGGCGAAGCGGGCGAAAATCTGACCCACCTCTGGGCCGCCTGGCGCGCGCTCGAGCAGGCCCGCGATGCCCGCGATCCGCTCGCGCTCGAACTGCCAGAACGCCGGGTGGTGCTCGACGAACACGGCAAGATCCGCGAAATCGCGCTGCGCGAACGGCTCGATGCGCACCGGGTGGTCGAGGACTTCATGATCGCGGCCAACGTCGCGGCGGCCAAAGCGCTTGAATCAAAGGTTGCGCCGGTAGTCTACCGGATCCACGAGCCGCCCAGCCGCGAAAAGCTGGTCGCGCTGAAAGACTACCTCGCCACCTTCGACCGCAAATTCGCGCTCGGTCAGGTCGTCACCCCCGGCCTGTTCAACCGGATGCTCAAGGACGTCGCGGACGAGAGCGAGAAGGCGCTGATCATGGAGGCGGTGCTGCGCAGCCAGACCCAGGCCTATTACGGTCCGCGCAATGCCGGGCACTTCGGGCTGGCGCTGGGCTCCTACGCGCACTTCACCTCGCCGATCCGGCGCTACGCCGACCTGCTGGTGCACCGCGCGCTGGTCGACGGGTTCGCCCTGGAGCAGCCTGCACCAAAGGCTGACCTGCCGCCGAACTCGGGCCTGTCCGACCGCGACCGGGATGACCTGTCCAAGGTCAGCGAAGCGATCAGCGGTGCCGAGCGCCGCGCGATGATGGCCGAACGCGAGACCATCGACCGCTATGTCGCGGCCTGGCTTTCAAGCCGGGTCGGCGAAGTGTTCGACTGCCGGATCACCGGGGTCCAGCGCTTCGGCCTGTTCGCGACGATCATCGGGCTGGGCGGCGACGGGCTGGTCCCGATCTCCGTGCTCGGCGACGAGCGGTTCTTCCACGATGAAAAGGCCCAGGTGCTCGAAGGCGAGCGCACGGGGACGAAGTTCGGCCTCGGCCTGATCCTGCGGCTCAAGCTGGCCGAGGCCAATCCGCTGACCGGCGCGCTGAAGTTCGAACTTCCCGAAGGCGGCAGCGCGCCCATCGAACGGCGCGGCAAACCTCTTCCGTTGAAGCA
>CALCQB010000082.1 GCA_937897535.1 uncultured Novosphingobium sp.
GCGATCAACGGGACCTGGTATCTGCCCGGCATGCCCGGCGACTTCGACGGCTGGGCAGCGATGGGCCTGGCCGGGTGGGGCTGGGACGAGATTTCCCGCTGCTACAAGCAAGTCGAAGACTACCGCGAGCCGGGTGCGCATCCGGGACGCGGCCGCGGCGGCGATTTGCAAATCACCGCCTCGACCTACCAATCCCCGGTGTTCGATGCGCTGGCCGCCGGGTTCCAGTCGCAGGGCATGCCGTGGCTCGACGATATCACCGCGCCGGGCGGACCAGGCGTCGGCCGTTCGCAATATACGGTCGATCGCAAGGGGGTGCGCGAAAGCACCTACAAGGCCTTCGTCAAGCCGGTCGAGGGCCGCCGCAACCTGACCGTCGCCACCTATACCGCGGTCAAGCGGGTGGTGATCGAGGACGGCCGCGCTACAGGCGTGGTGACCGAAGCCCATGGGCAGGAACGTACTTTCAGCGCCACGCGTGAAGTGATCCTTTCGGCCGGGGTCTATGGCTCGCCGCAGCTGCTCCAGCTTTCGGGTGTCGGTCCCGGCGCGACCTTGCAGGAACTTGGCATTCCGGTGCTGAAGGACCTGGCGGCGGTCGGCCAGAACCTCGCCGATCACCAAAAGTTCGGGGTCTCGTTCGACCTCACCAATCACCCCGGCACCAACCGCGAGTTCTTCGGCTGGCGGCTGTACCGCAACGCGCTGCAGTATTTCCTGACCGGCACCGGCCACCTCGCCCGGGTCGGCATGCCGCTCACCGGGCTGATCGCCAGCGACGGGGTCGATCCGGCCTGGCCCGATTTCCAGGTTGCCGCCGCGCCCTTTGCGATGCGCACGGTCAACGAAATGGCCGCTCGCCCTGGCAGTCCGCTCACCCCCAATCCGGGGCTGACGTTTTCGGGTTATCACCTGCGTCCGCGCAGCCGGGGTTCGATCGCGCTGACTTCGCCCGATTACCGGCAAGCCCCGACGATCGACGCCGCGATCTGGGCCGATCCCTATGATCAGGCCAAGACGATCGAATTGTTCAAGCTGTTCCGCGCGATCGCTTCATCCGATCCGCTGAAGCCGTTCATCGGCACCGAGCGGATGCCTGGCCCGGCCGTGCAGGACGACGCGGCGATTGCGGCCGAACTGGCGAAAATGGTCGAATGCGGGCTGCACGGCACGGGGACATGTTCGATGGGCACCGATGCGGCGACCTCGGTCACCGACGCGCGCTGCCGGGTCCACGGCCTCGACGGGCTGCGCGTGGTCGATTGCTCGATCATGCCGACTCCGGTATCGGGCAACACCAACGGCCCAGCGATTGCGCTAGCGCAACGGGCGAGCGAGCTGATTCTGGAAGACGCGCGGGGATAAGCGGGGATGTACCTGGGGATCGACATCGGGACCTCCGGGGTCAAGGCTGTGATCCTTGGCTCGACTGGCGCGGTCCTCGCGCAGGCGAGCGCTCCCCTGACGGTATCGCGCCCGCAGCAGCTCTGGTCGGAACAAGACCCCGACAGCTGGTGCGCCGCAACCGAAGCCGCGGTGCTCGCGCTCCCTGCGGACCTGCGTTCGGCGGTCGCGGCGATCGGCCTCGCCGGGCAAATGCACGGTGCGACTCTGCTCGGGGCTGACGACAAGGTGTTGCGCCCGGCGATCCTGTGGAACGATGGTCGCTCGTTCGCCGAATGCGCCGAACTCGAAGCCGCCGTTCCGGCCCTGCGCCAGATTGCCGGCAACATTGCCATGCCCGGCTTCACCGCACCCAAGCTGGCCTGGGTCCGGCGGCATGAGCCTGAGTTTTTCGCGCAGGTTCGCACGGTGCTGCTGCCCAAGGATTATGTCCGGCTCTACCTGACGGGAGAGAAGGCCAGCGACTTGTCCGACAGCGCGGGAACGCTGTGGCTCGACGTCGCGCAGCGCGATTGGTCGGACGAACTGCTGGCCGCGACCGGCCTGACCCGCGCCCACATGCCGCGCCTCTACGAAGGCAGCGAACTTACCGGCAGCCTGCGCGCCGAGATTGCCGCGCGCTGGGGCATGGACTGCGTTCCGATCGCTGCCGGAGCGGGCGACAACGCGGCCGGCGCCGCCGGGGTCGGGGTGATCCGCGATGGCGAGGCGCTGCTCTCGCTCGGCACTTCGGGCGTGATATTCGTTGCCACCAGCCAGTTCCGCCCCAACCCGGCCGGTGCGGTTCATGCCTTTTGCCATTGCCTGCCCGGCATGTGGCACCAGATGAGCGTGCATCTGTCCGCCGCATCATGCCTCGATTGGGCGGCGGGGCTGATGGGGCTCGACGTCCCTGCCTTGCTTACCGCCGCCGAAACCGCCAGGCCGGGGCCCGAACTGTTCCTGCCTTACCTTTCGGGCGAGCGCACCCCGCACAACGATCCGCATGTCCGCGGGGCGTTCCTGGGCCTGTCGAACGAGAGCGACCAGGGCCGACTGGCGCTGGCCGTGCTCGAAGGGGTGGCCTTTGCCCATGCCGATGGCCTGGCCGCGCTGCAAGCCGCAGGCACCCGGGTCGAGGCCTTGTCGGTGATTGGCGGAGGGGCGCGCTCGCGGTTCTGGGGCACGATCATCGCTTCGACGCTTGGCGTGCGGCTCGACAATCTCGACGGCGGCGAAGTCGGCCCGGCGCTCGGTGCGGCCCGGCTGGCGCAAATCGCCGCGACGGGCGCGACCGCATCCGAAATATGCGTTCGTCCGCCGGTCCGCGAGACGGTAACCCCGGACCCGCTGCTGGCCGAACGGCTCGCCCCCAAGCTCGAAAAATATCGCGCGGCCTATCCCGCGCTCAAGACCCTGTGAGAGGAACCGCCATGTCCGCCGACTACTTCGCCGATTTCCAGACCGTCCGCTATGAAGGACCCGAAAGCGCCAACGACCTGGCCTATCGCTGGTACGACAAGGACCGCGTTGTCATGGGCAAGCGGATGGAAGACCACCTGCGCTTCGCGGTCTGCATGTGGCACACCTTCTGCTGGCCGGGCAGCGACGTGTTCGGTGCGGGCACCTTCACCCGCCCGTGGCTGCAAGGCCCGATGGACGCGAAGAATGCCAAGGCCAAGCGCGAGGCTGCTCTGGTTTTCGTCGAGAAACTCGACCTGCCGTTCTACTGCTTCCACGATGTCGACGTGATGGCCGATGCCGAGACGATCGGCGATTTCCGCAAGAGCTTTGCCGAAGCCGTCGATCACCTCGAAGAATTGCAGGGGCAGCACGGCCGCCAGCTGCTGTGGGGCACCGCCAACCTGTTCGGCCACCCGCGCTACATGGCCGGCGCCGCAACCAATCCCGATCCCGAGGTCTATGCCTGGGCGGCGAGCCAGGTCCGCGACGCACTCGAGGCGACGCACCGGCTCGGCGGCGCGAACTATGTGCTGTGGGGCGGGCGCGAAGGCTATGACACGATCCTCAACACCGAAATCGGGATCGAGCAGGAGAACTTCGGTCGGTTCCTCAGCCTGGTGGTCGATCACAAGCACCGGATCGGCTACACCGGCACGATCCTGATCGAGCCCAAGCCGCACGAGCCGACCAAGCACCAGTACGATTTCGACACCCAGACCGTCTATGCCTTCCTCAAGCGCTTCGGGCTGGAAAACGAGGTCAAGGTCAACATCGAGGCCAACCACGCGACGCTTTCGGGCCATACCTTCGAGCACGAGATTGCGATGGCCCGCGCGCTCGGGATCCTCGGTTCGATCGACGCCAACCGCGGCGATCCGCAGAACGGCTGGGATACGGATCAATTCCCAAATTCGGTCGAGGAAATCTCGCTCGCCATGCTCGAAGTGTTGCGGGCCGGCGGGCTCGGCGACGGCGGATGGAACTTCGACGCCAAGGTCCGCCGCCAGTCGATCGACGCCGCCGACCTGTTCCACGGTCACATCGGCGGGGTCGATACCATCGCCCACGGCTTGCTGCGCGCGGCCGCGATCATCGAAGACGGGACCCTCGAACGCTTCCGCGCCGAGCGCTATGCCGGCTGGCAAGGCGAATTCGGGCGGATGGTCCACGCTGGCGGCACCACGCTGGCGCAGGTTGCCGATCACGCGGTGCAAGCGAACAGCGCGCCGCAGCCGCGTTCAGGACGTCAGGAGTGGTGCGAAAACCTGATTGCACGCGGCTGAAGCGGGCCTTCCATCGGCTCGAACCGCCCGGATCGATGAATAGCTATCTGCCAAATCGAATGCGCAGATTGGCGCTATTCGTTGCGCTGCAAGCCTGATAGACAACGCAAGACAATTGACGGAATCATACCGTCAGGGGGAGAGTGGAATGACTTCAGGTGCGGCCAAACCGGCCAATCATCGGGCGATTTTCTGGATCAGCGTGCTGGCGCTGTTCACGGCGGCAGTGGCCAACGCGATTCGCGGTGGCGCCTCCGAAGCGATGAAGCAGGAACTGTTCGACCCAACCGCTGCCGAGCGTTCAGGCGCATTGATCAGCTCGGTCCTGAGCAACGCTTTCCTTGGCTTTGCGATCAGCCTGCTGGTGATCAGCCCGCTGCTCGACCGGATCGGAGCCAAGCGGGTTATCCTGTTTGCTGCAGCCAGCTTTGTCGTCGGCCCGCTTCTGATCCTGCTCGCGCCATCGGCCGGCAGCCTCGATGCGGTCTTCTGGACGCTGAACGCCGGGATGATCTTCACCGGTTTCGGCTGGGGGGCAACCGAAGGTTCGATCAATGCCCTGACCACGACGATCTACCCCGAAGACAAGACCGGCCGTCTGAATGTGCTTCACGCCTGGTGGCCGGCCGGTATCATCGTCGGCGGATTGCTCAGCGTGCTGCTGTTCGGCGGCGGGTTCGGCTGGCGGACGCTGATCGCGCTGCTGATGATCCCCGGCGTCATCCTTGCCCTGTGGGTGATGCGGCACGAATTTCCGCAGACCGAAAGCACTGCCGCAGGGGTCAGTTTCAACGAGATGCTGGCGGAACCGTTCAAGCATCCCGGCTTCTGGATTTTCCCGGCGATCATGTTCCTGACCGCTTCGGCCGAGCTTGCGCCGGGTGCCTGGGTCCAGGTCGCCTTGACCGAGACCGTCGGGATGCAGGGGATCCTGCTGCTGGTCTATGTATCGGCGATCATGTTCGCGATGCGGCATTTCGCCGGGCCGCTCGAGCACCGCTTTTCCGATATGGGCCTGCTCTGCATCAGCACCATTCCGGCAGGACTCGGGCTGTTTCTGCTGGCGACGGCCGATTCGCCGTTCACCGCCCTGACAGCCGCCACGCTGTGGGCGTTCGGGGTCTGCTTCATGTGGCCGACCATGCTGGCCTCGGTCGCACGGCGCTATCCGCGCAGCGGTTCGTGGGGGATCGGCCTGGTCAATTTCTCCGGAGCGCTGGCCATCTATCTGGTGCTGCCGGAAATCGGCAAGATCTATGACAAGGCCAAGATCGAGCAGGCCGGCGGGGCGGAAGCCTTCAAGGCGCTGCAACCGGGCAGCCCCGGAATGCATGAAGCGCTGGTCCATGCCGCCGAAGTCTCGTTCAAGACGATTTCGATCATTCCGGTGGTGCTGTTCTTCGTGTTCGGCGCGGTCTGGCTGATGGAGCGGGGCCGCAACACCAAATGAAAGTCGGGATGAACCTGCTGCTGTGGACCGGGCATGTCACCGAAGAGCATGTCCCGATCCTCCAGGCGCTCAAGGACACCGGCTTCGACGGGGTCGAGGTGCCGCTGTTCGATCCCTCGGACCCCGGACACTACCGGCGGCTCGGCGCGATCCTTGACGATATCGGGCTGGAGCGGACCGCGGTCGCGCTGATCCCGGATGAAGCCCACAGCCCGATCTCGGCAGATCCGGCCGTGCGGCAGGCCGGGTTCGAGCATCTGGCGCGGGTGATCGATTGCTGCGCCGCGCTGGGCACCGATCTGGTCTGCGGGCCGTGGTACCAGCCGCTCGGGGTGTTCTCCGGACAGGGCCCGACGCTGCAGGAATACGAACGCTGCGCCGAGGTTCACAAGCGGATCGCCCCGCTGGCGCACGATGCCGGGGTCACCTGCACGCTCGAGGTGCTCAACCGCTTCGAATGCTATCTGCTCAACACCTGCGAACAGGCCATCGGCTATTTCGACCTGCTGGGTGAGCCGAGCTTCGGGATCCATTTCGATACGTTTCACGCCAATATCGAGGAAAAGGATTCGGTCGCGGCGGTGCAGCAGGCCTGGGCCAGCGGGCACCTCAAGCACGTCCATATCAGCGAGAACGACCGTGGCACGCCGGGCAAGGGCCAGGCCAGGATCCGCGAAACGATCGCTGCGCTGAAAGCGCTGGGCTATGATGACTGGCTGACGATCGAGGCGTTCGGCGGCACCCTGCCCGACCTTTCCGCCGCAACCCGCGTCTGGCGGCAATTTTTCGCCTCGGAAGAGGAAGTCTACACGGAAGGCCACCGGTACATCCGGGAATGCTGGGCCGGAGAGGGAGTGCGATGATGGAAGACATGCTGGCGATGGATCGCCGCGGGCTGATGGCCCGGGCCATGCTGCTGTTGGGAGCGACGGCAGTGGCCGGTTGCGATTTCCTGCCGGGATCGGGCAGCCCGGCCAGCCTGTCGGCAGATCGGCTCAAGTTGCTCGATGCCTTCGCCGACACGCTGATCCCGGTCACCGACACCCCCGGCGCGGTTGCGGCAGGCGTGCCGCTCAAGCTGGCCGGAATGTTCAAGGACTGGGCTTCGGACAAGACCCGCGAGGAGCTGTCCGGCGCGCTGGACCGGATCGATGCCGCCGCGCGCAAGGCCAAGGGCAGGGGCTTTGTCGAACTCGCCCCGGCCGAGCGCCAACCGTTCCTGGCCGAGCATGACAAGGCCGCGCTGGTCGAAGTGCCCCCGCCGCCCGGAGTGCCCAAGGGCAATCCGTTCGAGCCCGTTATCTCGGTGGTCGACAACGGCTATCACAAGCTCAAGGAACTGGTCGCGGTGACCTATTACTTCAGCGAAGTCGGCCTGACCAAGGAACTGACTTACGAGCACGTCCCGGGCGGCTGGACCGCGTCGGTCAAGGTTACGCCCCAGACCCGCCCTGCCATCACTTTCGGAGCCTTCTGACATGAAATTCGATGCCATCGTGATCGGTTCGGGGATGAGCGGCGGGATCGCCGCCAAGGAATTGTGCGAACGCGGCCTCAAGGTGCTGGTGATCGAGCGCGGAAAGATGATCGATCCGGCCAAGGATTACATGGACCATCTCCAGCCGTGGGAGCTGCCCAACAACAACAAGGTGGCCGAGGATGAGGTGGCCGAGCACTGGCCGGTGCAATCGACCTGCTATGCCTTCGGTTCGGCCACCAAGCAGTTCTTCGCCAAGGACAGCGAACAGCCGATGTCGACCCCCGATGACAAGCCCTTCGCGTGGATCAAGGGCGATCACCTGGGCGGTCGTTCGGTGATGTGGGGCCGGCAGTCCTACCGCCTGTCGGAGATGGATCTGGAAGCCAATTCCAAGGACGGGCACGGGGTCGACTGGCCGATCCGCTATGCCGATCTGGCGCCGTGGTACGATCATGTCGAAAAATTCATCGGCGTGGCCGGATCGAAGGAAGGCCTGCCGCAACTGCCCGACGGCGAGTTCTTGCCGGCCTTCGAACTCAACGATGCCGAGAAGCAGTTCAAGGCCAGCGTCGAGCAGAAGTTTCCGGGCCGCAAGGTGATCTCGGGGCGGGTGGCCAACCTGTCCAAGGCCCAGCCACAGCATGAAGAACTCGGCCGGACGAGCTGCCAGGCGCGTTCGATCTGCGAGCGCGGCTGCCGGTTCGGGGCGATGCATTCCAGCCTGACCTCGTCGCTGCCCGCTGCTACCCGCACCGGCAACCTGACGATCGTCACCGACGCAATCGTCCACTCGCTGGTCCAGGACCCCAAGACCGGACGGATTACCTCGGTCAAGGTGATCGACGCCAAGACCAGCGAGGGGCGGACCTACGAGGCCAGGATCTTCTTCCTCAACGCCTCGACCCTGGGTTCGGCCCAGATCCTGCTCAATTCCGCCAACGAGGCCAATCCGCGCGGGCTGGCCAACGGCTCTGACCAGGTCGGCCGCAACATCATGGACCACCTCTATGGCCTGGCCAACATCGCGATGTTCCCGGGACCCGAGGACAGCTATTACCATGGCCGCCGCCCCACGGGCATTTACATCCCGCGCTTCCGCAACGTGACCGAGGACGGCCCGGGGTTTGTCCGGGGTTACGGCTACCAGGGCGGCATTTCGCGCGCCGGGTGGAAGGATCTGGCATTGCAGCCCGGCGTGGTCGGGGCTGAGATCAAGGCCCGCGCACGCACGCTCGGCCCGTGGATCGGGGTGATCGCCGGGTTCGGAGAGGTTCTGCCCAATCCCGATAACCGGATGACGCTTCACGCCAGCCGCAAGGACAAGTGGGGCCTGCCGATCCCGCACGTCGAATATTCAATCGGTCCGAACGAACGCGCGATGGTTAAGCAGATCATGGACGACGGCAAGGCGATGCTCGAAGCGGCCGGCGGCAAAGTGATCAAGCAGGCCGATATTCCGGCCACTCCGGGGCTCGGCATCCACGAAATGGGAACCGCGCGGATGGGACATGATCCCAAGACCTCGGTGCTCAACAAGTGGAACCAGGCGCATGAGGTCGCGAACCTGTTCATCACCGACGGCTCGGCGATGGCCTCGTCAGGCTGCCAGAACCCGTCGCTGACCTACATGGCGCTGTCGGCCCGCGCGGCTGACTATGCCGTCAAGCTGATGAAGGAAGGGGCACTGTGATGCGGCGTATTCTGGCTCTCGTGGCGGCGGCTGCCGATCTCGGAATGCCGGCCCTGGCCATCACCGACCTGGCCAACGCCTACCTGCCCACGGCCAGCGGCAAGAGCATCCCGCTGACGCAGATCGCCCGCGTGGGCTTCACCTGGGAGCCGGGCGTGATGTGGCGCGAGAACCGCAACTACGCGATCACCGTGCAGAGCGACACCGCCGAAGGCCTGCAAGGCGCGACCGTGACCGAGGCCCTGCTGCCGTCCCTCCACGCGCTGCAGGCCAAGTGGCCGGCTGGCTACAGCATCCAGGTGGCCGGTGCGGTGGCCGAAAGCAGCAAGGGCTCCTCGTCGATTGCGGCCGGCATGCCCCTGATGCTGTTCATCATGTTCACTCTGCTGATGCTTCAGTTGCAGAGCTTCAGCCGCGCACTGCTGGTGTTTCTCACGGGGCCGCTCGGAATCGCCGGCGTGGCGGCTGCGCTGCGGCGGGTGGGCGGCGAGAAGGTCGTGTCGGAAAAACTGATCGCTTATGAACTGGGATATCGTGCGCACATCCGACCGGAGCTGGGGCTGTCGCTGGCGACGTTTTTCAACATTGGCGCTGGCTTCATAGCTGCCTGCGACGGTTTTCCCGGACACATAGCCAACTAGTCTGTTCACCTCTTCCCTGCGTTGATTGAGTTCAGTTAAGGCGCTGTCATAGGCCTTCTGGGTGGTGGCGAAGCCTGGTTCATGGACTGGCGAACAGACAACGGCGCCTCCGACGCCGACACTCCGTCGTTTCTCTATGCGGTCCCACTCGATGACGAGCGAGTTCTCCTCGAGGAGACCTGCCTCGTCGGCCGGCCGGCGTTGGGGCTCCGCGAACTCGAAGCGCGTCTGCGCACCCGGCTTCGCAATCGGGGCTGCGAAGTCCCCGACGACGCACCGGTCGAGCGAGTCCGTTTTGCAGTCGAAGGCCCGAAGGAATCGTTCCCCGACGGTGTCCTCCGGTTCGGCGGGCGAGGCGGTCTGATGCATCCGGGAACCGGATACAGCGTTGCCTCGTCACTCGCCGAGGCAGACGCTGTCGCCAAAGCAATCGCCGACGGTGGAGATCCCAACGCGGCGCTCTGGCCGCGGTCGGCCAAGGCGGTGTCTGCCCTTCGCCGCGTTGGCCTGAACGCACTTCTCACCCTCGGCTCGAGAGAGGTCGCGACATTCTTCGACACGTTCTTCGATCTACCGGTCGAGGCTCAGCGGTCCTACCTGTCCGATCGGCGGGACGCGTCCGCGACGGCGAAGGTGATGGCAACCCTGTTCCGATCGTCACCGTGGCACGTCCGAAAGACGTTGATGCGCGCGCCGTTTCTGAGGTGAGCACTCCGGACCGACTACTGCGCTCCCATCGAGCCGGCGATCATCGGCCAGGAATTGTGTAGGTCGTCCTGCCAGTAGCCCCACGAGTGGGTTCCGGTCGGCTTGAAGTCGAAGGTCGCGGGGATGCCCAGTGCGTTCAGTCGGTCCGCCAAGCCGTGCGTGCACCCGTTGACCGCGGATTCGATGATGCCGCCGACGACGATGGTCTCGCCGTCGCCGCCGATCACGCTGGGACGCTCGTTCAATTTGTGACCGTAGGAGCGGAGGATCGCCATGGTGTCGGGGCTCATGCTGTAGCGGTCAAAGTTGAGTTCGTCGGGAATCCACTGGTGGTGGAAGCGCGGGAACTCGACGGCCTGCATGACGGGCATGTTGTGATCGAGGACGTTGGTGATGATCTCGAGGACGGTATTGATAATCGTCGGACCGCCGGGGCTGCCCGTGGCGAGGAAGAGGGCGCCGTCTTTGAGGACGAAGGTGGGAGTCATCGAAGAGAGCGGGCGCTTGCCGGGGACGATGGAGTTGGCGGCGGATTGGAGCAGGCCGAACATGTTCGCCACGCCGACCTTCGAGGTGAAGTCGTCCATTTCGTTGTTCATCAGGATGCCGGTGCCGGGGATGGTGACCCCGGAGCCGTAGCCCCCGTTGAGGGTGTAGGTGTTGGCGACGGCGTTGCCCGCGGCGTCGACGACGGAGAAGTGGGTGGTCTCGTTGGATTCATGGGGCGCGGCGGCGACAAACTTGC
>CALCQB010000083.1 GCA_937897535.1 uncultured Novosphingobium sp.
CCCTCGTCGGCCAATCCCAAGCACAGCTACACCCTGCTCAACCGCGAGGCGCCGGAGTTCGTCCGGTTCGTCAACCCGAGCGACTACCGCGTCGCGCGCGCAGCCTGCGGGGCCTGCCACTTGCCGACAATCGAGGCGGCGGAGCGCTCGCTGATGGCCAGCGGGGCGATGCTGTGGGGCGGCGCGGCCTATAACAACGGGATCGTCCCGCTGAAGAACTACATCTTCGGAGAGGCCTATACCGAGAGCGGCCAGCCGGCCAAGGTGGTTGCTCCCGGCAATCCGCCCGGGCAGGTCACCTCGCGTCAGGCCGCGCGCGGCGCGCTGGGGGCATTGTACCCGCTGCCACGCTGGAACGTGGTGCCGCCGGGCGACGTATTCCGGGTGTTCGAGGATGGCGGACGCAACAAGGGCAGCGGCTTTGCCGAAACCGGGCTGCCCAATCCCTCCGGTGCGATCCAGCAGCTGGAGGAGCCGGGGCGGCCCGACCTCAAGCAGTCCAACCGCGGCCCCGGCACCGGCCTGCGCGTGGCGATCCCGGTGCTTAACATCCACAAGACCCGGCTCAACGATCCGTTCATGTGGTTCATGGGGACCAACGACCAGCCGGGCGATTATCGCCACTCGGGCTGCTCGGGCTGCCATGTGGTCTATGCCAATGACCGCGAGCCGCGCCACAGCCTGATCTATGCCGACAAGGGCCGCGACGGGCAGAGCGCGACCGTCGATCCGACGATTGCTGGCAAGAGCAAGGGTGGCGGGCACGGCGAGCTCAAGGGCGATCACGGCGATGCTGTCGAACCATCGGGCGAGAGCGAAAAGGAAAGCGGCCACCCGATCGGTCACGTCTTCACCCGCGCGATCCCCACCGCGCAATGCATGTCGTGCCACATGCACCAGCCCAATGTGTTCGTGAATTCGTTCCTGGGTTACACGATGTGGGACTATGAGGCCGACGCGCCGTTCATGTGGCCCGGCCCTGAAAACCGCACCCCGCGCCCGGCGGGGATGAGCGACGCGGACTATGAGCGGCTGTTCAAGCACCAGCGCTATCCCGATGCCGCGAAGATCCGCGCGATCAACGAGCGCAACCCCGAGGCGGCGGCGGCACGCGGGCTGTGGGGCGACGTCGATTTCCTGCGCAACGTCTACGATCTCAATCCGGCGCTCAAGGACACCCAGTTCGCCGACTATCACAGCCACGGCTGGAACTTCCGCGCGGTGTTCAAGCGCGATCGGGCCGGCAACCTGCTCGACGAGAACGGCACGGTGGTCGATCCGGACGATCCGCAGAAATGGCGCAAGAACGGCGAAGGCAAGTTCGTGCCGCCGGGTACCAATCCCGGCAAGACGGTCCATCTGATGGACATCCATGCCGAAAAGGGCATGCAATGCGCCGATTGCCACTTTGCCCAGGACAGCCACGGCAACGGTCTGATCTATGGCGAGGTCGCCAATGCGGTCGAGATCGGCTGCGTCGATTGCCACGGCAGCGCCGACGCCTATCCCACCCTGATGACCTCGGGCCCGGCCGCGCCGCCCAAGGGCAACAACCTGGCGTTGCTGCGCAACCCCGATGGCAAACGCCGGTTCGAATGGTCGGATTCGGGCGGCCGGCGGGTGCTGATCCAGCGCTCGATCGTCGATCCCGAGCTGTCGTGGGAAGTACACCTGACCAAGGACTCGGTCGATCCCGCCTCGCCCTATTTCAACTTCAAGGCCGCGCGGGCCAAGCTGATGAGCAAGTCGGGCGCCGAGGACGGCAGCTTCGGCTTTGGCCCCGGCGTGCCCAAGGCTGACCGCGCGCACAAGGACAGCGAGATCGCCTGTTTCAGCTGTCACCTGTCGTGGACCACCTCGTGCGGTGGTTGCCACCTGCCGATCGAGGCAAACTGGAAGACCACCGAACACCACTTTGACGGCGAGGAAACACGCAATTTCGCGACCTACAACCCCCAGGTCGCGCGCGACGACATGTTCCAGCTGGGCAAGCACATGACCACCAAGGGCGGGCAGATCGCCCCGGTCCGCTCAAGCTCGGCGCTGGTGCTGTCCTCGACCAATGCCAACCGCGAGCGGATCTATGTCCAGCAACCGCCGATCAGCGCGCCGGGTTTTTCCAGCCAGGCGTTTGCCCCGCATTTCCCGCACACCGTCCGTACCGCCGAAACCAAGTCCTGCTCGGATTGCCATGTCAGCGCGAACGAAGACAACAATGCGATCATGGCGCAGACGCTGCTGCTTGGCACCAACTTCGTCAATTTCATGGGGATGAACGCCTGGACCGGGCTCGACGGCGGGTTCGAGGCGGTGCGGGTGACCGAATGGGACGAGCCACAGGCGGTGATCGGCTCGTACCTCCAGCGCTTCGCCTACCCCGACTATTACCGGATGCACGTCGAGCAGAACGGGCGCGAGCTCAAGAACTGGACCCGGGGTTCGGCGGCCAGATCGGTCGCCGGGGGTGACAGCCATCCGGTCGAGCAGTTCCGCAACGTCACGCAGGGCACCCCCGGCAAGGTCGGCTGCCTGCAACTGCGCGGGGAATACATGTTCGTCGCTCAGGGCAAGGGCGGCTTCCACGTTTACGATGTCGCGGCGGTGGCCAACAAGGGCTTCGCCGATCCGATCGTCTCGGCCCCGTTCGCGGGCGACGCGCAGGTCGACAGCAAGGACGCGACCTGCATGGCGCTGCCGACCGGCCAGCCGATCGCGCCGCTGCGCAACACCGCGCTGATGCGCCAGACCAACCAGGAACAGGCGTTCCTGCCCATCTACAACTATGCCGCGATCACCGACAGCGTCGAGGGGCTGATCCTGGTCGACGTCAATACCTTCGCCGACGGCGAATTCCGCAACAACAAGTTGCGCCGCGCGCTGACCTGGAACCCCGACGGGGTGCTGACCGGGGCGCGGCACATCGTGCTGGCGGGCGAGGTTGCCTACATCACCGCGGCCAAGGGCCTGGTGGTGGTCGATCTGGCCGATCCGCTCCATCCGCGCGTGACCGCGGTGCGCGAACTGGTCGATGCCCGGGCCAGCGCGGTGCAGTTCCGCTATCTGTGGGTGACAGACGGTGACGGCCTCAGGCTGTTCGACGTCACCGACCTGCGCAATCCGGTGGCGGTGCCCGAAGGAGCCGTGCCGCTGGCCGACGCGCGGCGGGTCTATGTCGCGCGGACCTATGCCTATGTCGCGGCCAAGAGCGAAGGGCTGGTGATTATCGATGTCACCCGGCCGCGCAGTCCCTCGATCTACCGCAAGGAAACGCTGGGCGGGCAACTGAACGATGCCGAGGACGTGGTGGTCGCCTCGACCAATGCCTCGCTGTTCGCCTATGTTGCCGATGGCCGCAACGGGTTCAAGGTGCTGCAACTGACCTCGCCCGAAAGCCAGCGCAACTTCTATGGCTTCTCACCCGCGCCCAAGCCCCAGCTGATCGCCTGGGCGCGCACGCCGAGCCCGGCTATTGCGCTGTCGAAGGGGCTCGACCGCGACCGGGCGGTCGACGAGACCGGCGGACAGATCGCGGTGTTCGGCCGCCTCGGCGCGCGCCCGTTCAACCGCCGCGAGATGGAGCGGCTGTTCCTCAACCGCCGGGGCGTGCCTTACAAGGTCCATGACGAGGCCGACATGTCGGCCTGGCGACCGCTGCGGTAGTTGCGGAATGTTAAAAGCCCTTCCCCAGTGGGGAAGGGTTGGGATGGGGGTTAAACACTGGAGTCGAACCCCCACCCCAACCCCTCCCCATCGGGGAGGGGCAATCAAGTCAGATAAATTGCGGGTCTAATCGAGCCGTTCGCTGGCGTTCTGGCGCACGGTCTTGACCATCGCGGCATCATAGCTGGCCAGCACCGGCCAGCGCGCGCCGGCCATTTCAACGCCGATGTGCGAGACCAGTCGTTCGCCGTCCCAGCGATGCAGCGCATAGCCTGCGGGTTCGGCCTGAACCATCGCGCGGCCATCGGGCAGGTCCGGATCGATCTCGGTGAGGTTTAGCGAAACCGCCGGTGCACTGGCCGGACAGACCGTCAGCGGCACCCCGGCGACCGTGGTATGGACCGCGCGATGCAAGTGTCCGGCGATGATCCCCCGGACTTGACTGCGGCCCGCGATGACAGCGGCGAAGCGCGCGATCCACGCTTCGCTGCCCGAGCCGTCCATCCAGTCGATCCCCGAGACGATCGGCGGATGATGCATCGCGATCAGTACCGGCGTGTGCGGATCGGCATCGAGCCTGGCCCTGAGCCAGGCGGCGCGCGCCGCACAGAACGCGCCGCCGTGACGGCCCGGTTCGATCGTATCGAGCACGATCAGGCGCAGCCCGGCGAGGGGCAGTTCGTACTGGATGAAGCCGTCGTGCACCGGCACATCGGCGACGGCCGCGCGGAATGCACCGCGCGCGTCGTGGTTGCCGACCATCAAGTGGAACGGCAGGTCGTATTGGCCGAGAATGCCCGCCAGCCGCGCGTAGCTCTGTGGTGCGCCTTGATTGGTCAGGTCGCCGCTCAAGACCACCAGGTCGGGCTGGTTGGGGCCACCGGCGATTGCATCCAGCACCGCGCGCAGCCGCTGGACGTTGTCCTCCTCCGGGTCGGCCGGATCGAACCCGATATGACAGTCGGTAACCTGGGCGATCAGCACCGCAGCCTCCTTCATTCCTTGCGTCGCGGGGTTAGCCCGCGCGGGGCCGAGGCGGTGATATGATAGTCGTGGCACATCGCGCAGCCCGACGAGATCTTGCCGCGCGGGGCATTCTCACCCAGGTGGCAGGTCCGGCACGAGCGCAGGTCGGGCAGCAGCAGATCGGCCGAACTGGCTGAGGTCTTCGCGGCGTGGCAGGAACTGCACTTCTCTTCCTTGTGTGCCGCATGGGTGAACCAGCCGTGGTTCATGTAGCGCGAGACCTGGGTCACCGGCACTACCGCAAACCGTCCGCCGACCGCCGATGGAGTGTGGCATTCGCCGCAGATCCCGCCCCGCGACAAGGCCTGCTGGGCCGAACCGATCCCGCCCGCCGGCGGGGCAAAGCGGGCGAAATAGGGCCCGCTGCTGGAATATTCCCCGGGGCGCCGCCGACCGGACAGGATCGGCACGGCGATCGGGCTGGGCGTGCGCGGCGCGACCGCAAGGTCGGCGATCATCTGGTCGACATCGCCGTGGCGGAGCTTGCGGAACGTGCCGCCGACCTTGTCATAGGCAAGGCTGTGGCAGCTCTCGCAATCGCGCTCCATGTCGATCGGCAGGAAGCGGACCCCGTCGGCGGTCGGACGGTGGCAGCTCTTGCAGTCGAGGCTGGAGCCCTGCCCCAGCCGCTGCGCCATCCGGCTGACCCCGCTGCGCGGATCGAGGTGCAGATCGTGCGGGAACTTGAGCCCGCTCGCTTCGCGCGGGCGCTCGCCCAGCGAGACGCGGGTCAGTTTTTCGCTGCCCATGGCCAGCGGCAGGGCCGGGCGGAACTGCGGATGCGCGTTGCCGAAGTCGGAGGCGTTGCCCAATGTGGTGTCGGGCAGCCGGTCCTTGAGCGAGCCGTGGCAATCGGCGCAGAACGCCTGGGCCGGGGGCGGCATCCGGCCCGCGCCCTCGTGCTCGGTGTGACAATCGGAGCACGCGCCGGGCCCGGGCTTGCCGAAGCTGTGGGCGATCCGCCATTGCAGCTGGTCCCCGGCGCTGCCCGGCGCGCGGGCACCGGCAATCCGCTGGGGTGCGGCATGATCGTGCACGTCCTTGTGGCAAGTCAGGCAGGTCTTGTCCTGAACCGGTTCGAACGGCTTGACGTGGCAGGCCACGCATTGGCCTTCAAGCTGGTGGTGCGCCAGGCTAAGCGGACCGCTGCTCCACGCCGCATCGCCCTTGATCCCCTGTTTGGCGGCGGGGTCGCGGGTGAGGTTGTTGTAAACCGGAACCGCCAGAAACGCGATCAGCACCGCCAGTCCGAGCAGCCACGACAGCAGCCGCTTGCCGGGCAGCCGCCCGGCCAGCGCGAACACCGCCTTCTCGTCGCTGGCGGCTTCGGACCCGGCCACCTGCCCGACCGTCAGCAGCACCGCGCCGTCGGCCTCACTCGAAACGGTGATCCGGTAGCTGCCGAACTGCAGCTCGCCGCCGGTCTGCGGCGCGATCACGGCATGGGTCTGCTGCCGGCCATCGAGCGTGAACCCCAGCGAGCCGAGCGCTTCGACCACGATCCGGCCATCGTCGCGGGCGGAGATTGCGGCGTGGCGCGGGTCGAGCGCCAGATCGGGTAGGTGCAGATTATTGTCGGCCGCGCGGCCGATCGTCACCCGGCTTCCGGCAAAGTCGCGGTCGCGCACGATCGCCCGGCCCTGCGCGGTGGTCTCGACGGTTCTGAGCCGGAAGGTCATGCCGCTGCCCCGCCGCTACCAGTAGTAGAACACGCTGATGACATGCGCGGTCAGCGCGGCGATCAAGGCGAAGGTCGCGGGCACATGGACGTAGAGCCAGATTTCCAGCAGCGCTTTCAGCCGCACGTGCCGCCGCATCCGGCCCAGCTGCGCGGCCCGCCGCTGAAGCAGCGCCTCGACCCGGATCAAGGCCGGATCGGCGGCTTCGTCCGGCCCGGCGCGGTTGAAGGCCTCGATCGCCTGCCGGGTCGCACCGTCGCGATTGGCACTGGCCAATCGCTGCCACAGCCCGCCCGCCGCCGCGCTTTCGGCCAGGGCCGCCAGCACGGCCTCGGTCCAGCGCCGCTCGAGCGGTTGCGCGGCGTCCTCAAGCTGCCGGTCGACCGCGCGCAGGGCCTCGAGCATTTGCGGCTGGGTCATCTCTTCGCGGTTCGAGCTGAGCGCGGCGGGCAGCACCGCATAGACAACGATCCCGAAGATCCCCGAGGCAATCACCAGCAGCATCAGCACGTAAGCCAGGCTGTGGACATTCCAGCCGAGCTGAAAGCCGGTGTGCAAGGTCACCACCACGATCAGCGCCAGCCCGAGGTAGACGTGTGCCGAGGTCCAGGCCTTGAGCGACCAGGCCCCGCGGGTCATGGTCCGCTTGCGCACGCCCAGCAGCGCCAGCCAGACGATCAGTCCGGCCCCCAGCGTCCCGAGCGTATAACCGAGCCAGGTCCCGCCATTGGGGCGCGGCTGCGGATCGGTCAGGGCATAGGCCAGCACCGCAATCCCGCACAACACCAGCGCAGTCTTGAGCCAGCGGAACCGGCGGTGGCGCAGGAAGCCTTCGTGATCGGAATCGAGTTGCCGCCCGGTCTGACGCTGGACTCTCGCCATCAGCTGTCCTTCGCCAGCTGGGCGACCGAAAGCATCGTCTCGGGCGCGACCCGGATCGCCGCCCCGGTCGGGCAGGCGCGGACGCAAGCCGGGCCGCCTTTGATCCCCGAGCACATGTCGCACTTGATCGCCTTCTTGGGCGTCTCGGCAGGGGTGTGCTGCTTGCGCCACTGGTAGTCGGCCTCGCCCGGACCCGGCCCGGCGCCGAACAGCAGCCAGGTCAGCAGCGATGGCTTCTTCGGTGGAACTGCGTCCATCCGGATCACGCCATACGGGCAGTTGCGCTGGCAGTTGCCGCAGCCGATGCAGGTCTCGTCGATCACCACTTCGCCGTCCGGGCCGCGCTTGATCGCGTTGGGCGGGCAATCGGCCATGCAGTGCGGATGCTCGCAGTGGCGGCACGAGGTCGGGACGTGGAGGTGCGCGTATGTACGCCCGGCCTCGCGGTCGAGCCGGCTGAGGCCGTCGTGGCTGTCGGCGCAGGCCTTCTCGCAATTGTCGCAGCCCACGCACAGCGTTTCGTCGATCAGCAGCACGTCGGTTGCTTCGCCGAGGCCGTTATCGACCAGGAACTGCGCGGTCTGCGAATACATGTCGACCGAACCGGAGAAGCTGTCCTTGCGGCCCTCGATGAAGGCGTTGATGTCGCGCCGCGCCGCTGAATCGGCCTGGGCCTTGCGGCGCAGGTCGGGCTTGCGGTCGAGCAACCGGGCAAAGGCTTCGCCCGGCAGGCGAATCACCTCGGAGCGGATCGCCGCCCGCACCGTCGCATTTCTCGGCCGGCCGTCGAGCAGCGCCATCTCGCCCACGTAACGGCCTGCGGGCAGATAGTTGAGGAACACCGGCTTGCCGCCGATGGTCTTCTCGACCACCATCGAGCCGCGCCGGATCACGTAGACGTCGGTGCCAGCCTCGCCCTCGGTCAGCACCGCCTCACCGGCGCGCACAGTCTGGACCTCGGCCAGCGCGACCACCTCGGCCACATCGTCCCGGGTCAGGCCCGAGCCGAACAGCTGGAGCAATTGCCGTTCGATCGAAACCCGCGTCACCGCGCGCCCGGCCGCCGGAACGGTTGCGATCAGCTTTAGCGCGGCGGTGCGCGACAGTTCGACCGCCACCACCGGCTCGGCCGCGCGGACCGTTGCCCCGCGCCGCCGCCCGGAAATCAGCCCGACCTCGCCGACGATCTGGCCCTGTTCGATCCCGACGGTCCGCGCGGGATCGTCCTTGTCGACCTCGACCAGCACCGAACCCTCGGCCAGCGCGAACAGCGACGACCCGGTGTCGTTGAGCACGAACAGCGGCTCGCCCGCCGCAAGACTGCGGACCGTGCTGTCGAGCATCAGTTCGCGCAGTTGCAGCGGCGACACCTCATGGAAAATCTCGATATTGCGGCCGAGCAGTTCGAGCCATTGATCGACGCTGCGGCTGCCCGGAAGCGCGGCAAAGCGCGCGGCCAGGATCGGCTCGTCGGCCGGTTTGAGACTGCGGTTGCCATTGATGTATTCGACGACATCGTAGCCCTGGTTCATGCAGTGCTTGATCAGCGGATAACCGGCCAGCGCGCCGATAACGTGGATGCCCGGGCGCGAGGTCTCGAAAGCGGGGGAGAGTACTGGCAGCGCCTCTCGGTCGGGGCCGCTGAACGCAATCCCGCAGGCCTCGATGAAGGCGCGCGGCGGGGCCGAGCCCATCCGCGCGATGATCCGGTCGCAGCGGATGGTTTCCTGGCCGTCGCGGGTATCGAGCACCAGTTTGCCGGGCCGCACTTCGGCCGGGCTGGTTTCGAGCCGGATCGACATCCGACCGGCCGCTGCCGCTTCATTCAGCAGCGCGACGTTGGCGGGCTTGCTGCGCGAGAGGTCGGCGGTGCGGTTGAGGATTGTCACCATGTTGCGCTGGGCCGGATCGGCGGCCAGCCCCAGCGCGTTTTCGATTCCCGCATCCCCCGCGCCGACCACGACGATGTGTTCGTCGATATATTCGGCCGGATCGTCGAGCTGATACTGGACATGCGGCAGATCGCCGCCCGGGCAGCGCATCAGGTTGGGGTTGCCCTGGGTGCCGATGGCGAGAATGACGGTTTCGGCGCTGACTTCTTCGCCATTGGCCAGCTTCAGCACGAAAGCGCCAAGCTCCCCCTCGATCGCCCGGACCTCGGCATCGTAACGCACCGCGATCCCCAGCGTCGCTGCCTGCTCGTCCCAGCCGCCGAGCACCGTTTCGCGCTTGCCCGCGTCGAACGGCATGTCGGAACGCAGCACCAGCGCGCTGGGCGTCGCCATCACGTGCTTGCCCTTCTGGTACTTGAAGATCGTATCGGAGAGGTGCCCGGTCTTTTCGAGCAAGACGTGGGAAATCCCCAGCTCCGCAGCCCGCGCCGCTGCACTCAGCCCGGCCGGGCCGGATCCGACAATGGCAATGCGCAGGCGATCGGTCACTAGCGGATACCCCCTGGACCCTAGCATGGCCGCGATAGTTGCATAATCGCGGCGGCTAATCCACACCGCATGGCAATGAACGAGAGCGCGCAGCACCGATCCCGGCTTGGCATCATCGGCTTGCGGCTGGTGATGGCCGCAGCGGCGGTCACCGTCGCGGTCGCGGTGGTCCGGGACCTGGGTTCAACCGCTCCGCCGCCGCCTACCGCCAGCGCTGCGCCCGAAGACACGCTTGCGGTGCTCGAGGGGCGGACTCGCGACAACCCCAATGACGGCGAGGCGTGGTCGGCGCTGGCAACGGGGTATTTCGCGGCCGGGCGATTTGACGATGCAGTCAAAGCTTATGATTCGGCGCTTGACCTGACCCCTGGCAACGCGGCGCTGTGGTCGGCGCGGGGCGAGGCGCGGGTCATGGCCAGCCCGCAGGATCCGATGCCCGCCGCCGCGCTGGCTGACTTTGAAGCGGCGATCGGTCGCGATCCCAAGGACCCGCGCGCACGCTATTTCCTGGCGGTGCGGCAGGATCTGGCCGGCGATCATCAGGCCGCGATCGCCAGCTGGATGGCGCTCTTGGCCGATACGCCGCCCGGTGCCGTGTGGGAGGCCGACTTGCGCCGGACGATCGAGCAGGTCGGCAAGATCAACGGCATCGCGGTGGCCGAGCGGCTCGCCGCGGTGCGTCAGCCCGCTCCGTTGCCGGGTGCAGCTGGGCGTGCAGCACCGGGCCCGAGCGCCGCGGAACTCGCCGGTGCCGCGGCGATCCCGCCCTCGCAGCAACGCCAGATGGCCGAAGGCATGGTGACCCGGCTGGAAGGGCGCTTGCAGACCGATCCGGCCAATGTCGAAGGCTGGGTGATGCTGATCCGCAGCCGGGTCCAGCTGGGTCAGCCCGATCTCGCCCGCACCGCGCTCAATGCCGCGATCAAGGCCAACCCGGCAGCGGCAGAGCGCTTGCGGACCGAAGCGGAAGCGCTAGGGCTGCGCTAGCGCTGACTGCATCCAATCAGAATCTTTCGTCATTGCGAGCGTAGCGAAGCAATCCAGTAGCGGTTTATGCGGCCCTGGATTGCTTCGCTACGCTCGCAATGACGAAAATCCTGCAGATTCTAGAATTTG
>CALCQB010000084.1 GCA_937897535.1 uncultured Novosphingobium sp.
TCCGACCGGCTCTATTTCGAGCCGCTGACCGGCGAGGACGTGCTCGAGATCCTGCGGGTCGAGCAGCAGAACGGCACGCTGGTCGGCGTGATCGTCCAGTTCGGCGGGCAGACCCCGCTCAAGCTGGCGCAGACCCTCGAGGATGCCGGGATCCCGATCCTGGGTACCTCGCCCGATGCGATTGATCTGGCCGAAGACCGCGAACGCTTTGCCAAGCTGGTCAACGATCTGAAGCTCAAGCAGCCCGCCAATGGCATCGCCCGCAGCCGCGACGAAGCGGTCGCGGTCGCCAACCGGATCGGCTTCCCGGTGCTGATGCGTCCGTCCTATGTGCTGGGCGGGCGGGCGATGGAAATCGTCGACAGCATTGCCCAGCTTGACGACTATATCACCACCGCAGTCTCGGTCTCGGGCGACAGTCCGGTGCTGATCGACCAGTATCTGCGCGATGCGATCGAATGCGATGTCGATGCCCTGTGCGATGGCGAGGTGGTCGTGGTCGCAGGCGTGATGCAGCACATTGAAGAGGCCGGGATTCACTCGGGCGATTCGGCCTGCACCCTGCCGCCCTACAACCTCCCCGCCGAAATCATCGCCGAGATGGAGCGTCAGGCCGAATTGCTGGCGCTCGCGCTGGGGGTCAAGGGGCTGATGAACATCCAGTTCGCGGTCAAGGACGGCGACGTCTATCTGATCGAGGTCAACCCGCGCGCCAGCCGGACCGTGCCGTTCGTTGCCAAGGCGATCGGCCAGCCGGTCGCGAAGATCGCGGCGCGGGTGATGGCGGGCGAAAAGCTCTCCACGTTCCCGCCGTTCAAGCGCGAGTTCGATTACATGGCGGTCAAGGAAGCGGTGTTCCCGTTTGCCCGCTTCCCCGGGGTCGATCCGGTGCTTTCGCCGGAAATGAAATCGACCGGCGAAGTGATGGGGATCGACGATACCTTCGCGGTGGCCTTTGCCAAAAGCCAGCTTGGTGCGGGAACGCGCCTGCCCGACGGCGGGGTGGTGTTCGTTTCGGTTAAGGACAGCGACAAGACAGTGATCCTGCCTGCGGTCCGCCAGCTGATCGAGCTTGGCTTCACCGTGATCGCGACCGGCGGGACCCAGCGTTACCTCGCCGATGCCGGATTGCCGGTCGAACGGGTCAACAAGGTCGCCGAAGGGCGTCCGCATATCGTTGACCGGATCATCGACGGCGATGTCGCGCTGATCTTCAACACCACCGAGGGTTGGCAGAGCCTGAAAGACTCGCAATCGATCCGCGGATCGGCGCTGACCGGCAAGATCCCCTACTACACCACCGCCGCCGCATCGGTCGCCACTGCACAGGCCATTGCTGCACTGCGGCAGACGAGCCTTGAAGTAAGGTCATTGCAAGACTATTATAGCCACTGAACAATCGCGTTTTCCCGACATCGCGACTGGACTGGCCCGTAGCCGCGCGCGGCACGGGACAGGTTTCTAGTCGCTGCGGTGGGTGCGACAGGAGGAAGAGGAAAGATGGCAAGTGTCGAAAAGCTGCCGATGCTGGCGGATGGCTATGAACGCCTGATCGCCGAGCTGAAGGCGCTGCGCGAAGAGCGTCCGTTGATCGTCGACGCGATCGAAGAAGCGCGCGCCCACGGCGACCTTTCCGAAAACGCCGAGTACCACGCCGCCAAGGAGCGGCAGGGTCAGGTCGAAATGTCGATTTCCGATCTGGAGGACAAGGTCAGCCGGGCCCAGATCGTCGATCCGCTGACGCTTTCGGGTGACCGGATCATCTTCGGCGCGACCGTCACGCTGCTCGATGACGATGACAAGCCGGTCCGTTACCAGATCGTCGGCCCCTATGAGGCGGACGCCCGGGTCGGCCGGATCAGCTATGCCTCGCCGCTCGGCAAGGCGCTGATCGGGCGGCGGGTCGAAGACGAGATCGAAGTGACCGTGCCGGCCGGCGACCGGTCCTACCTGGTCCAGAAGATCGAATTCATCTGATCCAAAAAGGCCCCGGAATTCCGGGGCCTTTATGCATTCAGCGCTTCAGCATGTCCGGCTGGAGCAAGCGGTGCAGGTGGACCACCACGTATTTCATCTCGGCATCGTCAATCGTCCGCCGGGCGGCGCTGCGCCAGGCTTCTTCGGCGCTGGCATAGTCGGGAAACATTCCGACATAATCCATGCTTTCGAGGTCGGCAAAGTCGAGCGTCTGCGGATCCTTGACGCGGCCGCCAAAGACAAGGTGGAGTTTCTGTTCGGTCATGTTGGGCACCTGGGAGGGAGGAAATTCGCGCATAATCGCGCCCATTCCCTAAGGCAAGTGCCACCGTTGACTTAGGCAAAGCTACTTTCTGAGCCGGTTTGCCAGCTTGATCGCTTCGCCCGCGATCCGCACCCCGGTGCTGCGGGCGCTGCGCGAGGCATTGCCGGCGACTTGTCCGGCCCGGCGGCGCAGCGGCGCGGTGCCTTCCTCGATCCTGTCCAGCCCTTCGCGGGCACCGTCGCTGGCGGCTTCGCGGGCATTGCGGCTGAAGGCGATCGCCAGTTCAGCCCCGGCGGCGGCCAGACTAAGTGCACGCGAGGTTGTTTTCGATCCGGCCCGCTTGGGCAGCAAAGCCCCGACCAGCAGTCCGACCCCGGCTCCGGCGGCGACCACCAGCCACGGATGTTCGCTGGCGAGGCCGCGCCAGTCTTCGGGGGGATAGGCATCGGCCGGCGCGCGGCGCGAGGGGATCGCGGGCAATTGCTCGCTTTCGCGGTGAAGCCGCTCTTGCGACGCTTCGATCCGCGAACGGATCCGGTCACGCTTTTCGTCGGCTTCGCTCACGCTTGCTGCTCCTCGTCTGGCTGTTCTGGGGCGTTATCAGGATCATCCTGAACCGCGCCTTGCCCGAACCATCCGCCGACGGCCTTGAGCAGCGGCTTGCGGAAAAGCCACAGCGCCATGGCTCCGAGCGTCGCCGCGATCACGCCCTTGCTTTCGCGGGCGACATCGATCGCCGTATCCGTGGCGGCAAAGACCTCGTCGCGGGCCTTGGCCTTGATCCGGGCCGGGACGCTGCTGGCGGACAGGTCGCTCTTGACCTGCGCCAGTCGCCGATCGAACAACCCGCGCGCAGTCTGTCGGTTCCCCCGGTCAGCGGCGAGGCGCTGTTCGGCCTCGTTCATTTCGGGGTCTCCGGATCGGCGATAAGCGCCGCCGCGCGTTGCCAGCGCCGGACTGCGACCCAGCCGGATAGGGCGCCCATCGCCAGCAGCCCAAGCACCACCGCCACCGTCGCGCCGATCGCACCCAGCGCGGGCACCAGCGCGAGCACCAGTCCCAGCACCAGCGCCATCAGCGCGAAGAACACCAGCGCCAGCGCGAGTGAGATCCACCCAGCGACGCCCTTGGCGGCCTGCCCGGCGACGATCGCGCGGCTCTTGTGATAGGCAATCTCCGCCTCGACCAGGGTGCGGCTGTCCTCAACCAGTTGCCGTACGTCGGCAACCAGCGAGCGTTCGGCCGCATTGTCTTCGATCAGGGGCGGGGTGTCATCGGCCATGGCGCGGTGTTAGCCGCGCTCAAGCGTCGTTGGAACCACCCTTGAACAGCCGCGAGAACAGAAATCCGGCAAAGGCCGCGATCCCCAGCGCCAGCGCCGGGCTCTTGCGGACGAACTCCTTGGCATCATCGCCCAGTTCGTTCAGGTCCTTGGCGTCGATCTTGGCGGCGGTTTCCTGCATCGAGCGGGCAGCGGTGCGGGCATAGTCGCCATACTTGGCGCCAAGCTTTTCATCGATCGTACCGGCATTGTCGGCCACGATCTTGCCGAGGCTGGCGATCGCGTCGCTGGTCTTGGCCTTGCCTTCCTTGGCGAGGTCGCCGGCCCGGACCTTGGCCTGGTCGGCCAGATCCTTGGCCTCGTCGGCCCAGTCGCTGCTGCGGGTGGCCAGCTGGTCCTTGTAGGCCCCGGCCTTGGCCTGGGCATCCTGGGTCAGCTTGTGCGCGCGGGTCTGGGCCTCGCTGGCGAGCACCTGAGCACCGGCCTTGGCTTCCTCGATCGCCTTGGCAAACTTGGCCTTGGCTTCACCGGTGGCGGCCTTGGGCGCGGCCTTGGTGGCGGCGGGCTTCCGGGCTGCGGCCGGTTTGCGGGCGGCAGTGGTCTTGACGGTTTCCTTGGTGGTCTTGGCCATGGGATATTGCCTTTCATCAGCCCGGTCGGGCCACTAATTCGTATGTGGTAACGCGTGTCGGGGTTCGCAAGTTCCGACTATGCTGCAATGCAACTTGCCTGCCAAGGCTTCGCTGCTAAGGAACTGCGCAATTGCCCGACAGGAGAATGCCTCGCCATGACCGCGATCATTGACATCCACGCCCGTGAAATCCTCGACAGCCGCGGCAACCCGACGGTTGAAGTCGATGTCCTGCTCGACGACGGTTCGTTCGGCCGCGCCGCCGTGCCCTCGGGCGCATCGACCGGCGCGCACGAAGCGGTCGAGCTGCGCGATGGCGACAAGGCCCGCTACCTCGGCAAGGGGGTTCGCAACGCCGTCAAGGCGGTCAATACCGAGATCAGCGACGCGTTGCTCGGCTTCGATGCCGAAGACCAGCGCGATATCGACGCCCGGATGATCGAGCTCGACGGGACCGAGAACAAGGCCCGGCTTGGCGCGAACGCAATCCTCGGCACGTCGCTGGCCGTGGCCAAGGCTGCCGCCGATGCGCGCGGCCTGCCGCTTTACAGCTATGTCGGCGGGGTTTCGGCGCATGTGCTGCCGGTGCCGATGATGAACATCATCAACGGCGGTGAGCATGCCGACAACCCGATCGATTTCCAGGAATTCATGATCATGCCGGTCGGCGCGCCCAGCCTGGCCGAAGCCGTGCGGTGGGGCAGCGAGATATTCCACACCCTCAAGAAGGGCCTGCACGACAAGGGGCTGGCGACCGCAGTTGGCGACGAGGGCGGGTTCGCCCCGAACCTGTCGAGCACCCGCGCTGCGCTCGATTTCATCATGGAATCGATCGCCAAGGCCGGTTTCCAGGCCGGGACCGAGATCAAGCTGGCGCTCGACTGTGCCGCGACCGAGTTCTTCAAGAACGGCAAGTACGAGATCAGCGGCGAGGGGCTGTCGCTCAGCCCCGTCGAAATGGCCGACTATCTTGCGGCGCTCTGCGCCGACTATCCGATCATCTCGATCGAAGATGGAATGGGCGAAGACGATTTCGAAGGCTGGAAGGCGATCACCGACAAGATCGGGCATCAGGTCCAGCTGGTCGGCGACGATCTGTTCGTGACCAACCCCAAGCGCCTGAAGATGGGGATCGACATGGGCCTGGCCAATTCGCTGCTGGTCAAGGTCAACCAGATCGGC
>CALCQB010000085.1 GCA_937897535.1 uncultured Novosphingobium sp.
TTGTGGGAGAACGACGGCGCGGCGATGACGGTGACCGGGCAGTATCTCGATTCGGTCAACGTTCCCCCGCCCGAATTGCTCGCCCCGCTGTGGGCCCCGGTCGGTCTGCGCTATCACGCGACGCACCACCTGCTGCCGTCGCTGCCGTACCATTCGCTCGGCGAGGCGCACCGCCGGATCAGCACCCACCTGGGTGCGGGTTCGACCTTCGAGCAGGCGAGCTACACCGGCTTCATGCCGCTGCTGGGCAAGATCGCGCGCAGCACGATGCGGCGGAGTTAGGGATTACTCTTCAGTCCTGACCAGCACGGTTTCGCCAACCAGGTAGAACAGCAGGAACGGGGCCCAGGCGGCAACCAGCGCGGGGTAGCCGCCGAAGTTGCCCATCGCCAGCGCGGCGTTGTCGACCACGAAATAGGCAAAGCCCAGCGCCATCGCGGCGATCGCGCGGACCAGCAGCTTGCCCGACCGGGCCAGGCCGAAGGCCGCGACCGAGCCGAGCAGCGGCATCAGCAGGACCGATAGCGGGCCGGAGAACTTGTGCCACCACTTGCCCTCAAGCTCGCTGGTGCGGCGCCCGGCGGCCTTGAACGCCTGGATCGACTGGCGCAGTTCGAACACGTTCTGGCCGTCCGGATCGACCTTGCCGATCAGCACTTGCGCCGGGGTAATGCCCGGGGCGACGACCTGGGTGGATAGCTGTTGCTGGGTGGTGCTGCGGACGTCGAACCGGCGCGGATTTTCCATCCGCCAGCCTGGGGCGGCATAGGTCGCGCGGTCGCTGCGGATCTGTTCGGTCACCATCCCGCCGGCGTCGCGCTTGTACCAGGTGACCCCGTTCATCACGATCTGATCGCTATTGCCGGTCACCGTCGCGGCGGTCAGGATGTCGGTCCCATCGCGCAGATAGACGTTGGCTTTCATTCCGGAATCGGCCGGGATCGGGGCGTATTTCAGGTTGCTCCACTGTTTGAGCGTGCCGGTCGCGCGGGTCACCACGGTTTCGTTGAAGACGAAACTGGCCAGGCTGATCCCGGCCGCCGCCAGCAGGATCGGCGCGAGTACCTGATGCGCGGACAGCCCGGCCGCGCGCATCGAGATCACCTCGCTGTTCTGATTGAGCGGCCAGAAGGTGAACAGCGTCGCCAGCAGCACCGAATAGGGCAGAAACCGGGCGATCAGCTGCGGAATGCGCAGCGAGACATAAGTCAGGATCTGGGCCTGGCCATTGCCCGGCACCGCCAGGATCTTGCCGCTTTCGGACAGCAGGTCGAGCATCTGCAAGACCAGCACCAGCAGCACCAGCACCGCCAGGATGCGGGTGATGAACATCCGCGCGAGGTACCAGGTGAGAATGCGCGAGGGGAACATGGCGGCGAACATCAGGCAGTCCTGGCCTGGCGCCGGCGGCGCTTCCACAGCGCGGCGATGCGTTTGCCGAGGTTGGAGAAGAACTTCTCGAGCGCGCCGATCGGCTGGCCGCCGGGCACATAGGCAACCCGCCAGTACATCCACAGGATCAGCGCGGCGAACAGCACGAACGGCCCCCACAGAATTAGCTCGGGCGAGAACCGGCCCTGCGCGCCGGCCGCCTGACCGTATTCGTTGATCTTGTGATAGGCGACCACCATGACGATCGAGATAAACACCCCCAGCGGCGAGGTCGAGCGCTTGGGCGGGACCGCCAGCGCGACCGCCAGCAGCGGCAGCAGCAGCATCATGAAGACCTCGACCAGCCGGAAATTGAGGCTGGCCCGGGCCTCGTTACGCAGCTGCTGGGTGACCTGATCGCTCCATCCGATCCGCAGCAGCTGGGGCAGGATATATTCGCGCTCGTTGCCGCCGCGCTTGCGAAAGCGCTCGATCGCCGGCAGGTCGATCGGCAGATCGTGGCGGGTGAAGCTCAGCACCCGGGGGCTGGCGCCGGGTTCGTCCTGGATGATCTGGCCATCGGTCAGCCGCAGGATGATCGTGTCCGGGCTGCCCTTCAGCGCCAGAAACCGTCCCTCGCGCGCCGAGATCGTCAGGACCTGGCCCTTGGGCGAGGAGAACCGGGCAAAGATCCCGATCAGCTGGCGGCCTTCGTCCTTGCTCTGCTCGATCCGCAGCGCCATCCGGTCCTGCAGGGTAGTGAACTCGCCGACCTTGATCGAGGCCCCCAGCGCGCCCGAGCGCAGTTCGAAGTCGAGTTGTTCGTACCAATAGCGCGACAGCGGCTGGAGATAGCCAACGATCAGCAGGTTGCAGCCTGCCAGCACCAGCGTAATCGCATAGGGCACCCGCAGCAGCCGGGTATAGCTCAGCCCGACCGCGCGCATCACATCGAGTTCGCTGGTGGTGGCCAGTTTGCGGAAGGCCATCAGGATACCGAGCATCAAACCGAGCGGGATAGCCAGGCTGGCATATTCCGGCATCAGGTTGGCCAGCATCTTGAACACCACCGAGATCGGCCCGCCCTCGTTCCCGACAAACTCGAACAGCTTGAGCATCTTGTCGAGCACCAGCAGCGAGGCGGCAACGACGAACACCGCCAGCATGGGCATCAGCACCAGCCGGAAGATATAGCGATCGATGGCAGGGATCGATTTCACTGGGGGTTGAACGCCCGGGTTTGCCTCATGGTTGCCCCATAACCATGCAGCGGGCAGCGGCAAAGCGCAAATGCTGGCGCGTCCCGCGGCAGGGCGTTACGCTTGGGCAACGCCGAGCAAGGAGCCCTGCCATGGAACAAGTCGCCGGAAAGCCGCCCGAAGCCCATGTGGTCGACCGGATTGGCTGGCTGCGGGCGGCGGTACTGGGGGCCAATGACGGGATCGTCTCGACCGCCAGCCTGATCGTCGG
>CALCQB010000086.1 GCA_937897535.1 uncultured Novosphingobium sp.
TGCTGGCCGACCTTGACATAGCCGAGGCCGACTTCGTTGAGCATGTGCATCCGATCACGGATCGGGGGGACGGCCTTGAAGAACTCCTCGGCGTCCTCGATCGTCATATCCAGCACATCGGCGATGGAGTGGCCCTTGAACTTCACCTCCAGCGTTTCGCGGTTGTAGCGCTTGCCGTCGCATTCCTCGCACGTGACGTAGACGTCCGGCAGGAAGTGCATCTCGATCTTGATCAGGCCGTCGCCCTGGCACTTTTCGCAGCGGCCCCCTTTCACATTGAAGCTGAAGCGGCCGGGCTTGTAGCCGCGGGCGGCGCTTTCGGGGAGGCCCGCGAACCAATCGCGGATGAGGGTGAACGCGCCGGTGTAGGTCGCGGGGTTTGACCGGGGCGTGCGGCCGATGGGGGACTGGTCGATCTCGATCACCTTGTCGCAGTGTTCGAGGCCGGTGACCCGGTCATGCGCCCCGGCGATGACGCGCGCGCCATTGAGCGTGCGGGCGGCGACGGCGTGGAGCGTGTCGATCGTGAAGCTCGATTTGCCCGAGCCGGAGACGCCGGTGACGCAAGTGAACGTGCCGAGGGGGACGCTGGCGGTGACGTTCTGCAGGTTGTTGGCCCGCGCGCCTTCGACCGTGAGCTTGAGGCCGTTGCCCTTGCGGCGCTTGGTCGGCACTTCGATGCGGCGCGCGCCGGTGAGGTATTGGCCGGTGAGGCTGGCGGGGTTGTTCAGGATGTCTTCGAGCGTGCCCTGCGCGACGATCTCGCCGCCGTGGACCCCGGCGCCCGGCCCGAGATCGACGATATGGTCGGCGTGGCGGATAGCATCCTCGTCATGCTCGACCACGATGACGGTATTGCCGAGATCGCGCAGCCGCTTCAGGGTTTCGAGCAGCCGGTCGTTGTCGCGCTGATGCAGGCCAATGCTCGGTTCATCCAATACGTACAAAACGCCCGACAGTCCTGAACCAATCTGGCTCGCGAGACGGATCCGCTGGCTCTCCCCGCCCGACAGCGTGCCGCTGGTCCGGTCAAGGTTGAGGTAGTCGAGCCCGACGTTGTTGAGGAAGCCGAGCCGCTCGTTGATCTCTTTCAGGATCGCCTTGGCAATCTGCTGTTGCTGATTGGTCAGCTGGTCGTTCAGCCCGGCGTACCATTCAACCGCGGCCGCGACCGAGAAATGGGTGACGGTCGAGATATCGGTCCCCGCAACCTTGACGCTGAGCGCCTCAGGCTTGAGCCGCTTGCCCTCGCACACCTCGCACGGCTGCGCGGTCTGGTACTTGCCCAGCTCCTCGCGCATCCAGGTGCTCTCGGTCTGCAGCATCCGGCGGTTGAGGTTGCCGATCACCCCCTCGAACGCCTTGTTGACGGTGTAGCTCTTCTTGCCATCGATGAAGGTCAGCGGCACGGCCTTGCCGGCGGTGCCGTGGAGGATCACGATCTTGACCTCGACCGGCAGCGCATCCCACGGCGTTTCCAGGCTGAACCCGAATGCCGCGGCCAGGCTGGCCAGCACCTGCATGTAATAGGGGCTCGGCGGGTTGCTCTTGGCCCAGGGCACGATCGCGCCCTGCTTGAGCGATAGGTGCTCGTTCGGGACCACCAGCTGCGGGTCGAACAGCAGCTTCTCCCCCAGCCCGTCGCAGGCCGGGCAGGCGCCTTGCGGAGCGTTGAAGCTGAACAGGCGCGGTTCGATCGATTCGATGGTGAAGCCGGAGACCGGGCAGGCGAATTTCTCGGAATAGGTGATGCGTTCGGGGTCGCCCTCGGCAGGTGCGGTTTCAATCACCGCAATGCCATCGGCCAAATTCAGCGCGGTGCGGAAGCTGTCGGCAAGCCGCGTTTCCAACCCCTCGCGCACCACGATCCGGTCCACCACCACGTCGATATTGTGGCGGAATTTCTTGTCCAGAACGGGGGGTTCCTCCAGTTCATAGAACTCGCCGTTGACCTTGACACGCTGGAAGCCCTGCTTTCGCAGATCGAGAAACTCTTTCTTATACTCGCCCTTCCGGTCGCGAATAATCGGAGCCAGCAGATAGGCGCGGCTGCCCTCCGGCATCGCCATCACCGCATCCACCATGTCCTGCACCTGCATCGCCGTGATCGGCAAACCCGTCGCAGGGCTGAACGGCGTGCCGACACGCGCAAACAGCAGGCGCAGATAGTCGTAGATCTCGGTCACCGTGCCAACGGTAGAACGCGGATTTTTCGAGGTGGTCTTCTGTTCAATCGAGATCGCCGGAGACAGCCCGCTGATGTGATCCACATCAGGTTTTCCCATCATATCAAGGAATTGCCGTGCATAGGCCGACAGGCTTTCGACATAGCGGCGCTGGCCTTCGGCATAGATCGTATCAAAGGCCAGACTGGATTTGCCAGACCCCGACAGCCCCGTGATCACCACCAACTGATCGCGCGGAATATCCACATCGACGGATTTCAGGTTATGCTCGCGCGCGCCGCGAACTTCGATAAACTTATGCTCGGCCATGACAAACCCCGCTAGGCGACCCCACAGATAGGGCGGATTGCCCGAGTCTCCAACCAGAAAATGTGAACGAAGGATGAACGCGCAATCTTTCCATCAAGGCCTTTACATATTCTAATATTCGAATATATATCC
>CALCQB010000087.1 GCA_937897535.1 uncultured Novosphingobium sp.
TGTGCGCCGGGGCCGGGGGCAAGACCCTCGCGCTGGCCGCCGCGATGGACAACCGGGGCCGGTTGATCGCCTGCGATACTGACCGCGGCCGGCTGTCGCGCCTCGCCCCCCGCGCCGAGCGCGCCGGGGCCAGCCTGGTCGAGAGCCGCCTGCTCGATCCCGGCCGTGAGGCTGGCGCGCTGGAGGACCTTGCCGGGCAGGCCGACGCCGTGCTGGTCGATGCGCCGTGCACGGGGACCGGCACTTGGCGGCGCAATCCCGAAGCGCGCTGGCGGCTGACCGAGCGCGAGATTGCCCGCTACGCCGCGATCCAGGCACGCTTGCTCGATCTGGCCGCGACGCTGGTCCGGCCCGGCGGACGGCTGGCGTTCGTCACCTGCTCGCTGCTCGATGCCGAAGGGGCCGATCAGGCCGAAATCTTCCTCGCGCGCCATCCCGGCTGGCGGGCCGATCTGCCGCCGCTGCCCGCCGGAACCGCGCGCGGGCCCGGCTGGCGCCTGTCCCCATGGGCGGATCAAACCGACGGCTTTTTCATCGCCTGTTTTGGTTCGCCGTGATAGACGCCGGTCAAATGGCTACGCTCAAGGAGCAGATTATGCGTTATTCTCCCGCCGCTGCCGCGCTGGCGCTGCTGGTCGCGGTAACCGCCAGCACCGGCCACACTGCGCCGCCGACCCCGCTCGATCCGCGCGCCGCTGCACTGGTCGCCGAAGGCCGCAAGGCGCTGGCCGAAGGCCGGACCGACGAAGCCGTCGACAATTTTGAAACCGCGCTGGTGATCCAGCCCGGCCATGTCGCGATCTACCTCAACCTGGGTGAGGCGACCCGCAAGCAGGGGATGCACGGCAAGGCGCTGCATTACTACCGCGAGGCGCTCAAGCTCGATCCCGACAACCAGTACGCGATCGCCGGCGAGGGCGAGGCACTGGTCGAAAAGGGCGCGGTCGAAAAGGCCCGCAAGAACCTGGTGCGGATCGAACAGCTGTGCGGCAACAAGACCTGCGCCCCGGCCAAGCAGCTGGCCGCGGCCATCAGCCGTGGCCCGGCGCCGCAGGTTGTCACCGCTGCGCAGGTAGAGGCCAAGCCCGAGGTTTCGGCCAATTGAATCCCCATTTGGGGACAATCAGATCAGATCGCGAAACTCATCCAGAACAGCGCGATAGACTCGTTTCTTGAACGGAACTATCAGGTCCGGCAGTTCGCTCGGGTCGGTCCATTTCCAGTCCTCGAACTCGGGCGGGTCGTGGCGTTCGAGGTGGATGTCGGCATCGTCGCCGCCGAACCTGGCCAGGAACCAGTGCTGGCGCTGGCCGCGGAACCGGCCGCCCCACAGCTTGCCCATCAATTCGTCGGGCAGGTCGTAGAAGATCTCCTCGCGCGTCTGGGCGAGCAGGGTGACGTGCTGTTCCTCGACCCCGGTCTCCTCCCACAGCTCGCGCAGCGCAGCGGCGCGCAGCTCCTCGCCCTCGTCGATTCCGCCTTGCGGCATCTGCCAGTAGACTCCGCCCTCGTCGGGCTGGCCGCGGGTGTCGATCCGGCGGCCGACGAAGGCCAGGCCGGCGGCATTGACCAGCATCACCCCGACGCAGGGACGATAGGGCAGGTGGGAATGGGGATCGCTCATCGGCGCCCCTTACCCCTAAACCTTCGTCAACATCAACTTCATCGCCGCGATCACCTTGGCCGTGGCCGCCGCCGCGCTGGGCAGCGCCTTGCGGGTGCTCGAAAAGTCGTGAGTCATCCCGGCGATGTGGAGGTAGAGCGTATCGACCCCGGCATCGACCAGCTTGGCCGCGATCCGGCGGCCCTGGTCCTGCAACGGGTCAAGCCCGGCAGTGGCGATGATCGAAGGGCACATGCCCTTGGCGCTGGCATGGAGCGGGAAGGCGCGCTGATCGCCGCTGAGCGGCTGGTAGAGCGAATAGAACCATTCCATCACCCCCTTGGTCAGCAAGTGGCCCTCGCCGAAGGTTTCCATCGAACCGTCCTGCGATTCGTCGGTGGCGGGATAGAGCAGCACCTGCAGCACCATCGGCGCGGCAGCGGGCTTGTCGCACAGCGCGCGAGCGGTGACTGTCGCGAGGTTGCCCCCGGCGCTGCCGCCGATCGTGGCGATGCCGGTGACCGTCCGGCCGAGTTCCGCCGGGCTGGCCGCGAGCCAGCGGGCCGCCGCTTCGCAATCGTCAGGCGCGGCCGGGAAGGGATGTTCGGGCGCGAGCCGGTAATGGACCGCCAGTACCGGCAGGTCGAGTTCGGCCGAAAGCTCGGTGCAGAGTGCATTGTGGGTATCGAGATCGCCGATCACGAACCCGCCGCCGTGGAAGAACAGCACCACCGGCGAGGGATCGCGGTTTTCGCGCACGTCATAGAACCGCACCGGGATCGGACCGGCCGGACCGGGACAGGTCAGGTCCTTGATCACCGCCATGGGCCGCGGATCGGCCTCGGTCATTTCCTTGAGGCCGAGATAACCGACCCGCTGCTCGACCGGATCCTCCAGATCGACGGCGCCACGCTCGCGGACTCGCTGGCCAGCGCGACACAGTATGCAACTCACGATCTCGGGGGGATTTCGCGCAAGATCTACCTCGTGGCCGTGCCGACCGTGAGCGTCTGGCCGGCGGTGGTGACGTCCACGCCGCCGGTGGCGCGCCGCGTTGCGCGGCAAGCCGCTGGCCTTGCCCACGGCGGCACCGCGATCGAGGATCCCCCCGGCGTACGTGAAGGCAATGGAATGAAGCTGTATCTGGCCTATCTGCGTGACCCAGATGGTAACAAATTGTGCGCGCTACATCGTGTGACCGACTGACGCCATGAATGATGCCGAAGCGCGGGTTTACGCCGATCTGGCCGCGCTCGGCATCGCGCTGGCGGCCGGCTTCATCGGTGCCGCCGCGGTCGCGGCCCTGATGATCCCCAACTTCCAGAGCTACGCGCGGGCGCCGGCCGGTCTCTTCTGGGGCCTGCTCGCGGGCTTCTGCTGGGCCGTCGGCACCTTCATCGTGAAGCGCACGAGCTGGCCCGGCATGGGCCTGTCGCTCACCTTCTGGCAGGTCGTCCTCAGCCTGCCGCCGGTGGCCCTGGGCGCCCTGCTGATCGACGGACTGCCGACGCACTGGCCCTCGGCCAAGGCGTTGATCGCGACGATCTACACCGGGGCGATCCCGATGGCGCT
>CALCQB010000088.1 GCA_937897535.1 uncultured Novosphingobium sp.
CGGTCTTGGCCGAAACGGGGATCGTCACGGCGCGCATGCCAGGGCCAAGCGCCGCAGCGAGGAAGCCGCGGTCGCCCGGCGCGACGAGCGCGCCCTGGGTTACCGGCTGGCCGGCGGTGATCGGATACCGGACCACGGTGCCCAGCAGCTTGTTCATGTCGGCTTCGCCATCGATGAAGTAGGCGTCCTGGACCATTTCCTTGGGCCAGAGCTGGAAGGCGATCGAATCGGCAGTAATGATCGTGCCGACCGGCAAGGCGCGCTGGGCGACCAGCACCTTTGGCCCCTTGGGGGCCTGGGCCGCCTCGGCCTGAGGCGCCGAAGCACCGGTGAACAGGCTGCGCGCTGCCATTGCGGTTCCCACCGCAATGATCAGTGCGCCAATCAGCAGCAGCAGCTTCTTCTTATCCATGGCTGTACTAGCCCCCTAGAAAATCCCGAAAACGTGTGTGTTAAATCGGGCAAACTGGTTAAAATCCGGTCAACCGAGGCCCGACACTGCGAAAACAGCGCGGGCTGGTGGCAAAAATTGCGTAAAAAGGACGAGCAGACCGCCGGTCGAGATGGCCAGGCCATAGGGCACGGGCAGGCGGCTCTTCTGGTTGCGCGAGACGATCACCGCGCCAACCGCGGTAACGCCAAGCGCCGCGAACAGCGCCGCAGTAACGGCAACGCCGGGCAATACGGCGCCCAGCTGCAAAGGCCGGCCGCCGTTCATCACCCAGGCGATGTAGCAGGAACCGGCGACCCACAGGCTGGTCGCGACCAGCGCCAGCGTGCGCTTGGCCTTGGCACCGGATTCGAGGTTGAGGTTGCGGGCACCCGCCACCATCGACATCGCTCCGCCGACCAGCGAGGTCAGGAAGATTACCGAGAACAGCACCAGCGGCGGCAGCCACAGCGCCAGCGCGGCCAGCAGTTTGACGTCACCGCCGCCCATTCCGCCCCGCGCGAAGATCAGCGCAAAGCCGAAGAACACGATCAGCGTCATGCCGATCTGGATCGCCATGCCCGGCCACAGGCTCAGCCCGCTCGCCCACCAATAGAGCGGGGCCGCCAGCGCGATTGCGCCGTTAAGCCAGTTGTCGATTTGCCGCCGCTTGAGATCGGTGAACGCGGCGATTGCCAGCGCAATTGCCAAGCCCCCAAGCAAAATGTAACGGAAATCCGCGTCCGGCATTGATGGCCCCCTGGTTCGGGAGCCATGTGTAGGGATCAGGACTTACCAAAAAGTAACTACCCTCAGGAGGCCGGAATTAGCCAAGTCTCACAAGCATGCGAGCGCCGCTCGATCCCGCCGTTCGCCGTGGAAAGCCACTGGCAGACCGGGGATGGGCACCCGGTGCGGCGGATCGACTGGCCGATGCCGGCCGATGGCGCCAAGGGTTCGATCCTGTTCCTGCCGGGGCGCGGCGATTTCTATGAGAAGTATCTGGAAACGCTGGACCACTGGCACGGCCTGGGCTGGCGGGTGACCGCATCGGACTGGCGCGGACAGGCGGGGTCGGGGCGGCTGGGTTTCGATCCGGTTACCGGCCACATCGACGATTTCGCGACCTGGACCGAAGACCTGGCCACGCTGTGGAAGCACTGGACCGCCGAAACCCCGGGGCCGCACCTGCTGGCCGGGCATTCGATGGGCGGGCACCTGGTGCTGCGCGCGCTGGCCGAGCAGCAGGTTGATCCGGCGGGCGTGATCCTGTCCGCGCCGATGCTGGGCTTTATCGCCAGCCTGCTGCCCGATGCGCTAATGCACCAGGCGGCCAAGCTGATGAAAGCGCTGGGCGATCCGCGCCGTCCGGCCTGGAAGTGGAGCGAAAAGCCGGGCGAACCGCCCGAAGCGCGGATCCACCTGCTGACCCACGATGCCGAACGCTACAACGACGAGATATTCTGGCGGCAGGCCCGGCCCGAACTGGTGATGGGACCGGGATCATGGGGCTGGGTCGAACGGGCCTATGCCTCGATGCGGCTGCTGGATACGCCGGGGTTGCTCGAAGCCATCGATACTCCGGTGCTGATCCTGGCCACCGACAACGACAAGCTGGTCGGCTACAAGGCAACCGCCCGCGCCGCGCTGCGGCTGCGCGATTGCGAACTGATCCACTTCGGCAAGGAAGCGCATCACGAAATCCTGCGCGAGGCCGATCCGGTGCGGAACCGCGCGCTGGCCGCCTGTGACGCCTTCCTGACCCGGATCGCGGGAGCAGTGGAGGCAGCGTGAGCGGGACTTACGATTTCGCGATTGTCGGAGCCGGAATCGCCGGAGCCTCGCTGGCGGCGGGGCTGGCTCCGCATGGCCGGGTGGCGCTGATCGAGGCGGAAGACCGCCCCGGCTATCACGCCACCGGGCGCTCGGCCGCGTTCTGGACCGAAAGCTATGGCGGGCCGCTGGTCCAGCCGCTGACCACTGCCTCGCGCGGGTTCTTCGATGCGAACGGGCTGCTGGCGGATCGTGGTGCGCTGACCCTGGCACGGGCGGGGGAGGCCGCCGGGCTGAATGCGTTCATCGCCGAATTTTCGGCGCTCGGGGTGCGGGTCGAACCGCTTGACCGGGCCGCGCTCGAAGCCCGATTGCCGGGGATCAGGCCCGAGTGGCAGCTGGGTGCCTACGAGCCCGATTGCAGCGATATCGACGTTGCCGCGCTGCACCAGCTGTGGCTGGCCGAAGCAAAGCGGCTGGGCGGTGACCTGCTTTGCCGCGCCCGGCTGGCCGTGGCAGAGCACGGCCCGAACGGCTGGCGGATCGCGCTGGAAGGTGGCCGCAGCCTGTCGGCGCGCGTGCTGATCAATGCCGCCGGGGCCTGGGCCGATCCGGTTGCAGCGGCGGCCGGTGTCGCGCCATTGGGCATGACCCCGCTGCGCCGAACGGTCGCCCAGCTCAGGATGGCACGGCCGGTTCCGGCAGACCTGCCGCTGACGCTCGGTTTCGACGGCTCGTTCTATTTCAAGCCGGAGGGCGGCAAGCTGTGGCTCAGCCCGCATGACGAAACGCCAAGCCCGCCGTGCGACGCTGCACCGGAGGAACTCGACGTGGCGCTGGCGATCGACCGCTTCGAAGCGGTGCTCGACTGGCCGATCGCCGCGCTGGAACACAAATGGGCCGGCCTCCGGACATTCGCGCCCGACCGGCTGCCGGTTTATGGCTTCGATCCGGCGGCGCGGGACTTCTTCTGGTTCGCCGGGCAGGGAGGGTTCGGGATCCAGACCGCCCCGGCGGCGGCCGATCTGGCGCTGCGCCTGCTGCTGGGCGAGGCCCCCGGTCCGGTCGATCCGGTACCCTATGACCCGGGCCGTTTCCGCTAGCGAATCGGTGCGAATCGAGTAACTTGCTCGGCGCAACTACCGAGGGAGCCGGGCATGTCGCACCGTTTTGAAATCCGCAAGAACAAGGGCGGCGAATTCGTCGCCTACTATTGCTACAACAGCGAGAGCATTTTCTGGACCGAAGGTTATTCGAGCAAGTCGGGCGCGATCAATGCGATCGAATCGATCAAGAAGAACGGGCCTGAGGCGCCGACCGTGGACAAGTCCGCCGACTAGAGATTTGTCCCGCTCAAGTTAAAGCGCCCCTCCCCGATGGGGAGGGGTTGGGGTGGGGGTTACAGGCTCGCTGGGGCAGAACCCCCATCCCAACCCTTCCCCACCGGGGAAGGGCTTTTCTGGTCAAAGCTGGGGTAATTCTCAGGAAACTGCTAGCGCAGCGTCGCTGGCGAGCTTGTCGGCGCGCTCGTTTTCGGGGTGGCCGTCGTGGCCCTTGACCCAGATCCATTCGATCCGGTGGCGTTTTGTCGCCAGCAACAGTTCTTGCCACAGCTCGGCGTTTAGCACCGGCTTCTTCGCCGCGGTTTTCCAGCCGTTCTTCTGCCAGCCGAAGATCCACTTGGTGATCCCGTCGATCACATAGCGGCTGTCCGTGTGGAGGTGGACGTGGCACGGCTCCTTCAGGGCCTGCAACGCGCGGATCACCGCGCTCAGCTCCATCCGGTTGTTGGTGGTCTGGGCCTCGCTGCCCGACAGTTCCCGCTCATGGTGCCCCATCCGCAGGATCGCGCCCCAGCCGCCCGGGCCGGGATTGCCCTTGCAGGCCCCGTCGGTGAAAACTTCGACCTTCTTCATGGCGCGGTGAAGATCCCGGCATGGGCCGGATCGGCATAGAATTCGAGCCGCCGGGCAAAGGCCGAGGGGCTCTTGCGCATCACCAAAGCATCGGCCGGGGTGTTGAGCCAGTCGTAGGCGCGGCTCATGGTGAAGCGCAGCGCGGCGGCGCGGGCCAGCACCGGCAGCGCGGCAAGCTCTTCCGGGCTGAGCGGGCGCAGGCTTTGATAGCCTTCGAGCAGCGCGGCAGAGATCGCCGGAGCGAAATTGCGACCGTCGTTGTCAAAGCACCAGGCGGCGTGCGTTACCGCGACGTCGTAGGCGGCCAGATCGGTGCAGGCGAAGTAGAAATCGATCAGCCCAGTCACCTTCTCGCCCAGCATCAGCACGTTATCGGGGAACAGATCGGCATGGATCACTGAGCGCGGCAGAGCGGCGGGCCAGGCCGCTTCGAGCAGCGGCAGCTCGCGCTCGACCAGCGCAGCCAGGGCCGGGTCGATGCTGGCCATGCCGTCATGCCCGCAGGCTTCGGCCAGCCGGTGCGATTCGGCCAGGCCCATGGCATTGGCGCGGCTGCCGGCGAAGTCCGCGCTGGCGAGGTGGAGTTGGGCCAGCGCCCGGCCGACCGAGCGGGCCTGGCCCGGAGTGGGGTGGCTGACCGAGACGCCGGGCAGGAATTCGATCAGGGCGACCGCCTTGCTGTCGAGCGCGCTGACCACGCCGCGCAGCGCGTTGCTGCGCTCGTCGCCGGCAGGAAGCGCGGTGAAGGAGTTAAGCGCCGCGGTGGTATCCTGGGAGGCCCAAACTCCATAAACCTCGTCCATCCGGCGCTGGGTCGCGTCACCCGGATGGGCCAAAAGCCAGGCCGCCGTGCCGGCGGGGTCGGTCTGAGCGAGATCCTCGGCGACCCGCATCATCGCGCCATTTCTCAGGACGTCGTCTTTGATGGAAGTGATCCACGCCTGGGTTTCAGCGGTTCCCTGTTGGAGCAAATGAGGCAGCATGTAATCAAGTCCCTGGCCGCGTTCTTCGCTGCGGGGCATGCTGGTGAGGAGCTCGGTCGCTTTGGCGGGATCGGTCCCGGCCAAGCCGCGGATGATCCCGGGCAGGTAGGGGTTTGCGCCGTCCCCGTCGAAATTGGCCTGCGCCCAGCAGATCGGAAGAGCGTCGTGTAGGGA
>CALCQB010000089.1 GCA_937897535.1 uncultured Novosphingobium sp.
CCCGAATCACGTTCACGTTCAAAGCGTTAATAGCGCGTCCACTGGTGGACTTAGCGGATACACAGCAGACACATCTACGAGCTCGAGTGTTTCATCTGGATATTCGACAGCCAATCCAACCGGCGGCGTTGCGACAGGAACAACAAACGGGCCTAACGCAACACTTACTCACACACCGACGAACAACGCAGTCACATCAGCGGCGGGTAGTTCGCACTCGCACGGCGCGGGGACATTGGCCGCATCTGCACCAGCATTTACCGGCTCTGCAACCTCAGTGGTTCAGCCCTATATCGTGGTCTATATGTTCAAACGCACAGCGTAAGAGGACTGAAAATGAATCTCACTCCCGAAGAACTCGCGTTCCTACAGCAGTACCTTTACAAGCAAGGTCAATACGGATTGCAAGAGGGGAACGTCAACGTCACCGGGCCGGATGGTCAGACCTATCACCCGACCTACACGGGCGGCATGTCTTCGGACAACACGTCCGACACCACGCAATTGACCGGCTTCATGAAGGACGTGAATCCCGGTCAGAACCAAGTGGGCGACATGCAGCAGATGTACGACCCTAGCGGGCTCTACCAGGGAACGGCTGCGATTCCCAAAGACACCTCGACGGCTGACCTGCTGAAATTCGCGGCGATGGCCGCAGCCTTTGCGGCCGGAGGCGGCTTTGCCGCGCGCGGTGGCCACGGCCGTCACGGCGGCTTCGGCGGCGGCAATGGCGAGGTCGGAAGGCGCGGCAAGCGCTTTGCCGGTGAGGAGCTGCGCCTGATGGTGCTGGGCCTGCTCGCCGAAACTGCGCCGCAGCACGGCTATCAACTGATCCGCAGCTTTGCCGAAAAGAGCGGCGATGCCTATTCGCCCAGCCCGGGCGTGCTCTATCCGCTGCTGACCCTGCTGGCCGACATGGATCTGGTCACCGAAGTTGCTGCGGAGGGCGGTTCGCGCCGGTCCTATGCCCTGACTGACGCCGGACAAGCCGAAGTCGTCGCCAAGCGGGCCGAAATCGACGCTGCTTTCGCCCGGCTTTCCGCCATGGCGGAGCAGGCCAGCCGTACCGATGCCGCACCGGTCCGCCGCGCGATGATGAACCTGCGCACCGCCACGATGCAGCGCATGACCAAGGGCGAGGTCGATGCCGAAACCGCCTTTGCCATCGCCGCCTTGCTTGATGAGGCAGCCCAGAAGATCGAAAGGCTCTGAGCCATGAGTGAAAAGTTTTCCTCCACCGCCCAGGTCCCGACGGCCAGCGGCAGCCGCTACCTCCAGCAGCTGTGCAAGCACTGGTCGCATAACCTGGCGGTCGAATTCGACCCGAGTCACGGCAAGGTGACCTTCCCCAAGGACGCGCGCGGGGCCGAATGGCCCGGCGACGGGGTGTTCACCATGGCCGCCGGACCCGAAACGCTGACCTGCCGGATCGAAGCCAGCTCGGCCGGGCAGCTCGAAGGGCTGAAAGGCGCGGTCGAGCGCCACCTCAACCGCTTCGCCTTCCGCGAGGGCGAGCTCAGCTATCCGTGGCAGGACGATTGACCCTTCGCTGCGCTCGATAGCTAGCCAACCGAAACATCGGTTTTAATCCCACCTGCCCCCGCGCCATAGTGCCGGGGTAGGATTGGGGAATTTCGATGAGCATACTTGGCGTTGAGAGTGTCGTGTTCGGCGTGGCGGATCTGGCTGAAAGCACCCGGTTCTGGAGTGACTTCGGCCTGCCGCTGGAAAGCACCAGCGACGACGAAGCGGTGTTCCGGATCGCCTCAGGCAGCCGGGTGATCCTGCGCCCGAATGGCGCATCCGGGTTGCCCAGCCCCGATCCGTTCCCGGGCGACGGGATCAAGGAAACCGTCTGGGGGGTCGATACGCCCGAAAACCTCGAGCGGATCGCCGCCAGCCTGGCCAGCGAAGTCGCCGTGACCCGCGATGCGGACGGAACCGTCCACGCGGTCTGCCCCGATGGCCAGCCAATCGCGCTCAGGGTGTGGGACAAGCGGCCGGTGGTCAGCGAAGCCAGCCCGGTCAACACCCCCGGCAACCAGCCGCGCTTCAATCAGCACCGGATCTGGCGCGCGCGGGCGATCCCCAAGACGATCAACCACGTGGTATTCTTCAGCACCGACTATGTCGGCAGCTTCGAATTCTACGAACGGCACCTCGGTTTTCGCTATACGGACCATTCGCGCGGTACCGGGATCTTCGCGCGGGCCGATGGCACGTTCGAGCATCACAGCATCTTCTGGGTCAACTGCGACCTGCCGATCGCGCCCGATCACTTCAAATTCATGCACATCGCCTTCGGGATGGACGACATCGACGAAGTCATGCTCGGTGCCAACATCATGGAGGCGAAGGGCTGGAAGAACGAAAGCATGAACAGCTCGGGCGGGATCAGCCGCCACCGCATCTCCAGCGCGATCTACTATTACTGCGATATCCCCGGCAAGGCCGGCGAGGCCGAGTATCACGCCGATACCGACTACCTCGATGACAACTGGATCCCGCGCGCCTGGGACTTCCGGTTCGGTTCGCTGCTGTGGGCCAACAACGCCCCGCCGATCTTCCGCGGCGACGATATCCCCTGGGACATGGCCTTCGATGCCGACCGGGCGAGCTTCGAGCCCCACCGCAAGGCGCGGCCGGGCAAGCAGCCGACCTCCGACGCCACCCTGTCACGGCTGACCGAGGCGGACGAGCACGCGATCTAGCAGGGAGAAATGGCGTGGTGAAAGTCAACCGGCGGACATTTGTTGCCGCATCGGCTGCCCTTGCGGCGGGCGGGCTGCGCTTTGCCGCGCTTGCTGCTGCCCCACCTATGGCGCGGGTGATCTGCGACAACGACTGGTCGGGCGATCCCGATGGGCTGTTCCAACTGGCCCAGCATGTCCTCTCGCCTTCGATCGACATTCCGCTGATCGTGGGGTCGAACGTGCCTACCGACATGCCGTGGACCAAGTCCCGGACTCCGGCCAGCGAGGCCCGCGACAAGGCAGACGAACTGCTCGGGGTCATGCGGCGTTCCGGCAAGTACCGGGTGCTGGCCGGGTCGGAAACCGCAATCCGCTCGCGTGCAGAGGCCAGGCCAAGCCCGGCAACCGCCGCGATCGTCGCCGAGGCGATGCGCGAGGATGCGCCCGGCAAGCTGGTCTATGCGGCGGGCGCCGGGCTGACCGAACTGGCGCTGGCGTGGCTAGCCGAGCCGCGGATTGGCAAGCGTGTCCGGCTGATCTGGATCGGCGGGAACGAACATCCCGGTCTCGCGCTGCCGCCGCCCGGACCGCCACAGCGCGAATTCAACCTCTCGATCGATCCGCTGGCCGCGCAGATCGTGTTCAACGAATCCGACATCGAGATCTGGCAGGTCCCGCGCGATGTCTATCGCCAGCTGCTGGTCAGTTCTGCCGAGCTCGCCGAGCTGCGCGCGAGCGGTACGCTTGGCCGCTACCTCGTCGGACAGATCGACCGGGTGGCCGAGGAAGTGTCGCGCATTCCGTTCTTCGCCGACAAGCCGCGCAGCGAAACCTACGTGCTGGGTGACAGCCCGCTGGTGACGCTGACCGCGCTCCAGACCTTCTTCGAACCCGACCCCGCGTCGAGCTCTTACAGTCAGTTTCCGACCCCGCGATTGGCCTTGGACGGCACCTACGGTGATAATCCTGCGGGACGGCCGATGCGCGTCTATACTCGGATCGATACGCGGCTGACCTTCGCCGACATGGTCGCGAAGTTCAAAGCTGCCGATGCCGCGTTGTAGGGCTGAAGGTTACGACTTAGTTGGCCGGACGGGCACGGCATCACAGGCGCGTTGACACGACCGCCTGAGTGCCGCTTCAATGCGCCTGACAGAAGCGGAGAGGATATGCAGCATGATCAACCGGCGTGATTTCATCGCCCAGTCAGGGGCATTGGCGCTCCTGGCCAGTGGGTCTCCCGCTCTGGCCCGGACCCGCGCGCCCAGACCCGGTATTCAGCTGTGGTCAGTGGCGAAGATGCTCGCGGCGGACTTCGAAGGGACGATCGCGCTGCTGGCCAAGCTTGGTTATCGCGAGCTCGAAACTTATGGGCCCTATACATTCAGCGATCCGCGCCAGATTGCATCGTGGGCTGCGGTCACGCCATCGCTCGGGTTTTCGGGCAGCGGCTTTTTCGGCCACACCACCAAGAGTGCCGGGGCGATCTTCGGTCGCCATGGGCTGCGGGTGCCCTCGCTGCATACCGACCTGTTCACCCTGCAAACCCGCATGCCCGAACTGGCCGACGCGGCGCATGGCCTGGGCGCGACCTATGTGACCCTGCCCAGCCTGCCGGGCGACTTGCGCAAGACGCTCGATGACTATCGCCGCGCGGCTGATACCTTCAATGCCATCGGTGAGCAGGCCAGCCGGCACGGGGTGCGGTTTGCCTATCACAACCATGGCTACGGGCTCGCGCCGGTCGGCGCTCAAATTCCGCTCGATCTCCTGCTCGCGGCGACCGATCCGGCTCACGTCTTCCTTGAGCTCGACACCTATTGGACCATCGCCGGTGGGGCCGATCCCAAGGACTACCTGGCGCGCTACAAGGGCCGGTACAGGATGATGCACCTCAAGGACATGAAGGGCGATCACCGCTTCGCCGGCGACGGCGGCGATCCGTCGCAATGGATCGCGCTGTTCCCGCACATGACCTATCTCGGCAATGGCACCACCGACATGCGGGGGATCATCGCGGCGGGCCGCGAGTCCGGGGTCGAGCACTTCTTCGTCGAGCAGGACCGCGCAGACGATGTGGTCGCCGCGATCAAGGGCAGCGCGAACTATCTCAGGTCGATCGGTTTCCGCTGAACGCCTGAAGCGCGGGCCGCAGCCTAGAGCTTGGCGTTCCCGGCGCTCCACCGCACGGTCAGTTCGATCCCCTGGCCGATCGGCAGCAACGCGGTCTGCAAGTCCGGCTTGGCCTGCACCGCGGCGCGGTAAAGGCGCACTTCGGGCCGGGCCACTTCGGGGGTGATCATGTTGTCGGCGCAGATCACGCCTTCCTCGGACAGTTTGGGATAGAGCGCCTCGAAACAGGGCAGGTAAAGCTCTTTCCAGATGTCGAGCAGGGCGAAGTCGAAAGTGCCTGTGTCGGCCGCAGTCATCGCCACGGCATCCCCGCAGCGGAATTCGACTACATCGGCCAGACCGGCTTCTTCCAGCTGCGCGCGGGCATGGGCCTGCTTGTAGTCGGCCAGTTCCATCGTCACCACTTTGGCCCCGACGGCGCGGGCCGCATCGGCAAGGAACAGGGTGGAATAGCCATAGCTGGTGCCCAGCTCGAGGATCCGCTGCGGCCGCCGCGCGAGGATCAGCGCGTGGAGGAACGTGCCAACTTCAGGCCCGACCGGCAGCAGGAATTCGTCGCGGATCTCGAACGCAGCGCGGCCCAGTTCGGCCATCCGCGCGGTATCGGCCTGTTCGCGCACATCGTAGCGGGCGAAGACGGCGGCAACCTTGGGATCGGTGAAGTTCATGTGTCCGCCTCCTCGACGAATTCGATCAGGTTGCCCGCCGGATCGCGAATGAAGCAGCCCTTGCCGAACTCTTCCTTGACCACGAAGGCAATGTCCACCGCCTTCGTCTCCATCTCGGCCAGGAACTGGTCAAGGTCCTCGACCCGGAACGCCAGATGCTTGTTGCCGTGGGTCTTGAGATCGCTGGGCGGATGGCGGCGATCGTCGGGCAGGGGTGCGGCGCCTTCAACCTCGAACAGCTCGAACCGCAGCGGGCCTTTGCGCAGCATCGCAGTGTGGCTGCGCGCGGCCTCGATCCAGAAGCGCTTTTCGACGTCGAAGCCGAGTACACGGCCATACCAGTCGATCGCCGCGTCAAGGCTGGGGACCGAAACCCCGCCATGGTGGAAGGTGAATTCAGCCACTGGCCGCTTCCTTGGCGATCAGGCTTTCGAGCAAGCGCCGCGCCCGCGTCCCGCCCTGATCAACCCCGAGCGAGACCGGCTTTTCGGCCCAGAAGTCTTTCCCCCGCACGTTGGCATAGGCCGCCTCGATCAGCGGCTTGTCCTCTTCGTCAAAGGCCTGACGGAACAGGTCGAGCATATAGGCGTCGGCCTCCTTGCTCTCCAGATCGTGGTTGCGGCTGGCGGTCCAGAAATAGTGCGCCTCATGCGCGTTGGCCGGGGTCAGGATGTGGGCCTGGGGAATATCAAAGCCATGGGCCTCGGGCGCACCATGCGGGGTCGCGCCGACGTCGAGCCGCATCGAGGCCGGAGCATTCCAGCGCATCCGCAGCCAGTGATCGACTGTCTGGCCTTCCGGCACCAGCCCCTGCGCGACGCTGGGCGTGGGCACGTTCGGCATCCACCAGTCCGAATGCAGCGTGTTTCCGTCTTGCCGGACCGAGTGCTTCCCTGCAAATATCACCCCGTCGCCGGCGAAGGTGCCCTTGTGGACCCATTCGATGTGGCTGAGGTCGAGCAGGTTGTCGGTGCCGTATTCGAAGTTGGCCTTCATCAGGGTGTAGCCCCGGATCGAGCGCTGGACTGGGGTATCGGGCACGAACGAAAAGTCCGGGATCAGCGCTGGATCGGCCTCGGCCGGATCGCCGCCCCACAACCAGATCGCGTCATGGGCTTCGACTGCCGCGAAGGCCGGGATCGTGGTTCCGGCGGGGACCTTGTCCGAAAACGGATTGTGGACGCAGCGCCCATCGGCGGCGAATTTCAGCCCGTGATAGGGGCAGACCACCAGATCGCCGTCGCGTGTGCCCAGGCTGAGCGGGGCGAACCGGTGCGGGCAGCGATCGCGGATCGCGGCCGGGCGACCATCGCTGAGCCGGTAGAGGAACAGTCGCTGGCCGAGGATTTCGCGGACCAGTCCGGCCTCGCCGATCTCCTCGGACCAGCCAGCCATGTACCAGCAATTGCGCAGGTAATGCTCCATCATATCGCTCCGTTCAGGCTGCAACCAGGTCCACCGGCAGTTTGCTGACCGCGTGGAGGGTATTGTTGAGCCGCCGCTCGGTCGGCCCGGCCGGGCGGATTTCGGCGACCCGGCTGACCAGCGCATTGAGCACTGCTTCGGCCTCCAGCCGCGCGACCATCTGGCCGAGGCACTGATGGATCCCGAACCCGAACCCGACATGCCCGCTGGCCGAGCGGGTGATATCGAAATCGGCGGCGCGGTTCCAGTGGCGCGGGTCGCGGTTGGCGGCGGCGAGGAACAGCAGGACCTTGGCTCCCTCGGGAACGGTGCTGCCGTCCACTTCGACGGCGCGGGCGGTGGTGCGGAAGAAGGTCTGCACCGTTCCGCCCCAGCGCAGGCTTTCCTCGAAGGCGCGCTTGGCCAGGCCTGGCTCGGCCCGCAGCCGCGCCCACTGCTCGGGATTCTGGGCGAAGGCGTGGACCATGTTGCCGATCCCGTTGACCGTGGTGTCGACCCCGGCCGTCAGGAACGAGCGGACCAGCCGCTCGGCTTCAGCATGGCTGCACTCACCGCGGTCGGCCGCTTGGTAGACCTGCATGCCCCAGCCGCCCTCGGTCAGGTTCTCGCGTTTGCAGCTCTCGGCGACCCAGGCGGTGGCTTCGACCGCCGCCGCCATCGACCGCTCGAGCAAGGCATTGCGCGGGCCAAACGCGTTGAAAGCGGTGGTGCCATAGGGGATCAGATGCTCGCGGCCTTGGTCGCGCAGCCCGATCAGATCGGGGAAGACCAGCAACGGAAACGCCTCGCCCAGTTCGGCGACAGCGTCGATCCGGCGCTTGGCCACCAGGCTATCGACCAGGGCATCGGCCTTGGCCTGCCAGGCTGGCATGGCCGCCTTCAGGCTGGCCAGGCTGGCGACCTTGTTCATCAGCGCGCGGGTCCGGTCGTGCAGCGGCGGATCGGCCTCGAGCAGCAGCGAGGCTGGCCGCCAGGGTTCTTCGCGCGCGAAGTCCGACAGGCCGACACCGCGCCCGGAAACATAGGTCTGCCAGTCCTTCAGCGCTGGCTGGACCTGGGCATAGCGCGCCATGCCATAACAGCCGATCGCGGGAAGCCAGACCACCGGCCCGGCATCGCGCAGCGCACCGTGGTGCGCATAGGGATCGGCCAGCGCCGCCTCGTCGAACGGATCGAAATCCAGAGACGGCGCCTGGCCCATCCTCAGTCTTCGAAGATCGCCACGGCGCGGGTCCAGCCGGCCGACGCGCCCTTGATCTTGTGCGGGAAGCACGAGATCATGAAGCCGGTCGCGGGGATCGCCTCGAGGTTGTGCATCTTCTCGATGTGGCAATAGCCGATGTCGACCCCGGCGCGGTGGCCTTCCCAGATCAGCTTGGGATTACCGGTTTCCTTGACCTTCTCGGCGGTGTGACTGAACGGCGCGTCCCAGCTCCACGCATCGGTCCCGGTCACCCGGACGCCGCGCTCGAGCAGGTACATCGTCGCTTCGTAGCCGACCCCGGCGCCGATTCCGACGTAGTTCGGATCGCGGTTGGCCAGCGCCATCCCGGCGGCGGTGTTGACCACCACGATGTCGAGCGGCTGGAGTTCGTGCCCAATCCGCTTGAGTTCGTCCTCGACGTCTTGCGCGGTGACGACGTAGCCGTCGGGCTTGTCGCGAAAATCGAGCTTGACCCCGCGATTGAAGAACCACTCGAGCGGCATCTGGTCAATCGTCTGGGCCGGGCGCGACCCGCCGGGCAGGGCGGCGTCCTGGGTCGGGTGATAATGCCACGGAGCATCGACATGGGTGCCGCTGTGGGTGGTCAGCTTGACCCATTCGGCGGCGCAGAACGGCTGGCCGCCATGCATGCCCTCGGCCTCTTCGGGATCGAACCAGTGGCCAAGCTCATGCTTGGTCTCGGCATGGGTTTCATAGGTGATGGTCGGCTTGAGGAACGGCGGATCGCTGACGA
>CALCQB010000090.1 GCA_937897535.1 uncultured Novosphingobium sp.
GTTTCGTGCGCCTCGCAAAAGGCGGATACCTATGACACCACCAATCCCTACGGCACCGCGGACGGCGGAGCGGCGGCACCGCCAGCCACCGAGCCGGTGAACCCCGTCTATGACACTCCGGCCGCCTATGAGGAAACCAGTGCCACCGCCGCTGTCACACCCGCCGCTCCCGATGCTAACAATGTCATGCCGGCAGTGCCCGCCGCGCCCAAGCCCGCGCCGCCAGTCGCCGACTCCAGCCGCATTCTCGCCCAAGTTCTGGGCAATGAAGAGCTTCAAGTTTTCCTTAGGCTGGACCTGTTGCAGTTCCTTCCCGCCAAAACCCTTCCCTGATCCCTGACTTCACGCCCGCTTCCCATGTCCTGGTTTTCCAAGAATTACGAAAAAGCCGCCCTCGGCGGCACTGTTGCCGTCGCCTTGGGCCTCGCCTACCTCGGTTGGTCCAAGTTCGGGAGCGTCGAGCAAGATTTTCCATCGTCGCTCAAGGGTGCCGGAAACAACAATACCGCGGTTCGTGGTGCCGATTCCATTCCCCAGGCCTTGGCCTCGCTTAAGCGCGACCGTGTTTGGACGCAGGCACTCGATGGCGAGCGTCCGGTGGACCTCTTCATCGGCATTCCATTGTTCATCTCCAGTGAGGCTCCGGAAAAGTCGTTGGACCTCCTCAAGGACCCCGCGGTGCACGCGCCGATTCCAAACGGCTGGTGGGTGGAAAACCGTCTCGATCCGTCCCTTTGCAAAGCGCGTGGACAACCGGACATGAGCAATCCCGTGAACATCGCACTGGTCGGCATGGGCTGGTGGGGCCAGAAGATGCTGGCCGTGCTGCAAGCGGCCCCCGAAGACATCCGCGTCGTGCGCGCGGTGGAACCGAACATGGATGCCGTGCGTGATCTTTGCGCGCAAAAGGGGATTGCGCTGTCGGCAGACTATGCCGATGCGCTGAACGATCCGGCGATCCTCGCGCTCGCGGGCCCCAAGGCGCGGCTGATCTCGGTTGCCAAAAGCCGTTCGCGCCACACGCTCCAGCAGGACGAGATCAACGCGCTGCTGATCCGCGAGGCGCTCGCCGGAAACGACGTGGTGCGGCTCAAGGGCGGCGATCCGTTCATCTTCGGGCGCGGCGGCGAAGAGGCTGAGGCCTGCCGCGCCGCCGGGGTTCCGGTCGAAATCGTCCCCGGAATCAGCGCCGCGATCGGCGCTGCCGCCGCTGCGCAGATGCCGCTGACGCACCGCCGCTCGGCCTCGGTGGTCAGCTTCGTCGCGGGCCAGTGCAAGGGGCTGAGCGAGCAGGACTGGACCGGCCTGGCCGGCAAGGGCCGCACGCTGGTGATCTACATGGGTCTCGCCACCGCCGATGCGATCGCGGAAAAGCTGATCGCCGATGGGCTCGCCCCCGATGTTCCGGTGGCGGTGGTCGAAAACGCCACCCGCCCGGCGATGCGCGTGCTGCGCAGCCCGCTTGCCGGGCTTGGCGAACTTGTCACCCGCAACAAGGTCAAAAGCCCGGCGCTGATCGTCATCGGCGAAGTGGCGGCCGAACCTGCCGACGAACCCCTCAAGACCCTTGCCCTGGAAGCGCTGCAATGAAGATATTGACCGGAAACGATTTGAAGAGCGGTGCCGTGACCTGGTGGGACGGCGTCCAGTGGTCGCTTCACGTCGAGGATGCGGTCGATGTCGGCGATCACGCCGACACGATCCTGGCCCGCGAGCAGGCCTCGCTGCGGGTCAACGCCGCCTATGCGATCGACGCGATCAAGGACGAAACCGGCGTCCGCCCGGCCCACATCAAGGACCGGATCCGCGCGCTGGGCCCGACCGTGCGCCCCGACCTGACATTGAAACCGGCCGACGCCGACGCCGGCAACTGGGTGATCTGATGTACAAATACGATACATATGACCAGGCGATGGTCGATACCCGGGTCGAGGAATTCCGCGACCAGGTGAAGCGCCGCCTTGAAGGGCACTTAAGCGAGGACCAGTTCAAGCCGCTCAGGCTGCAGAACGGGCTTTACCTGCAATTGCACGCCTACATGCTGCGGGTCGCGGTGCCTTATGGCACGCTGAATTCGGCGCAGATGCGGGTGCTGGGCGACATCGCCGACAAATACGACCGCGGCTATGGCCATTTCACCACCCGCCAGAACATCCAGTACAACTGGATCCAGCTCGACCAGACCCCCGATCTGCTGGCCGAACTGGCCGCGGTCGAGATGCACGCGATCCAGACCAGCGGCAACTGCATCCGCAACATCAGTTCGGACCAGTACGCCGGGGCCGCCGCCGACGAACTGGTCGATCCGCGCCCCTATGCCGAACTGCTGCGCCAGTGGTCGAGCTTCCACCCCGAATTCCTGGTGCTGCCGCGCAAGTTCAAGATCGCGGTGATCGCCAGCGAGACCGATCGCGCGGCAATGAAGCTGCATGACATCGGGATCCGGATTGTCCGCAATGCGGCGGGTGAGATCGGCGCGGCGTTCTACGTCGGTGGCGGCATGGGCCGCACCCCGATGATCGCCCCGCTGATCCGCGAATTCGTGCCGCTCGATCAGCTAATAACCTATTCGGAGGCCTGTCTTCGGGTTTATAACCGATATGGACGGCGCGACAACAAGTACAAGGCGCGGATCAAGATCCTGGTCCACGAACTCGGCAAGGACGAATACACCCGCCAGGTTGAGGAAGAGTTCGCGCACCTGCTCAGCCAGAACATCGAACCGCCCCTGGCCGAGCTCGAGCGGATCAAGGTGCATTTCCCCGATCCCGCCTTTGATGCGGCCGCCCCCGACACGCTCGACCGGTCTGACCCGGATTTCGCGCTGTGGGTCGATCGCAATTGTGCCGCCCACAAGCAGCCGGGCTACATGATCGCGACGATCAGCCTCAAGCCGGTCGGCGGAATTCCCGGCGATGCCAGCGCCGACCAGATGCGGCTGATGGCCGACCTCGGCCTCAAGTACAGCTTCGACGAGCTGCGCGTCACCCACGCCCAGAACGTCGTCCTGCCGCACGTCCGCAAGGCCGATCTCTACGATTTGTGGCAACAGCTCGATGCGGCCGGCCTCGCCACCGCCAATCTCGACCGGATCGGCGATATCATCGCCTGCCCGGGGCTCGATTATTGCAGCCTCGCCAATGCCCGCTCGATCCCGGTCGCGCAGAAGATTTCCGAGCGGTTCGCCGCGAAGGAAGCCGATCTGGGCGAGCTCAAGCTCAAGATTTCGGGCTGCATCAACGCCTGCGGACATCATCATGCCGGCCACATCGGGATCCTCGGCGTCGACAAAAAGGGCACCGAAAACTACCAGCTGCTGCTCGGCGGGTGCGAGGGTGACGACACCTCGCTCGGCACGATCACCGGCCCCGGGTTTTCCGAGGACGGGATCGTCGACGCGATCGACAAGGCAACCGACGTCTACCTCGCCCACAAGCAGGGCGATGAGCGGCTGCTCGATACCTACCGCCGGATCGGCATGGCCCCGTTCAAGGAGGCGATCTATGAGTGACGTCCAGTTCCGCTTCCGTGATGACGAACCGGTGGCCGACCCCGGCGTGACCGTCGACGTGTTCGGCGCGCAGACCAACGCCGCCGCGGTGCGGCTCGAACCGGGCGACGATGCCCGCGATCTGCTACCCTATCTCGACCGGATCAAGCTGATCGAGGTCAACTTCCCGACCTTTACCGACGGGCGCGGCTTCTCGTCGGCGCGGGTCCTGCGTGAGGCCGGTTATTCCGGCGAGCTGCGCGCGGTCGGCGAACTGCCGGTCGATCATCTCGGCCACCTGCGGCGCTGCGGGTTCGATGCCTTTGCGCCCGAGCCGCCGCTCAACCCGGCCGATGCCGAGACGGCATTTGCGCGCTGGGATAATGTCTACCAGGCCACCACCGATGGCCGCGTGCCGATCTGGGCAAAGCGGCATGGCTGAAGCCGCGCGCCGCATCGATCGCCTCGACACCGCCGCCCGCTTTACCGCGGCGGAAGTGGCGGCGCTCAATGCGCGCTTTGCCGGGGTCCCGACCCGCGAAATGCTCGCGGCGGTCCTGAACGAGGGACTGGCCGGACGGATCGCGGTGGTTTCCAGCTTCGGCGCGGAAAGCGCAGTGCTACTCCACCTGATCGCCAGCATCGATCCGGCGGTGCCGGTGCTGTTCCTCGAAACCGGCAAGCATTTCCCCGAGACGCTGGCCTATCGCGACGAGATCGCGGCGCGGCTCGGGCTGACCAACCTGATCAACCTGACCCCCGACGCGGAGCTGCTGGCCAAGCGCGACGAGAACGGGCTGCGCTGGTCCTATGATCCTGATGGCTGCTGCGAGATCCGCAAGGTCCAGCCGCTGGCCCGCGCGCTTGGCGAGTTCGACGCCAGTTTCACCGGCCGCAAGGGCTTTCAAAGCGCGACCCGCGCCGGGCTGCCGCGGTTCGAGCTCGATACCACCGATGCTGCCGGGCGGCTCAAGGTCAACCCGCTGGCCGACTGGTCAAGCGACCAGATCGCCAGCTATTTCGCCGCCACCGGCCTGTCGGCGCATCCGCTGGTCGCGCAAGGCTACCCCTCGATCGGCTGCTCGCCCTGCACCACCATGGTCGCGCCGGGCGAAGACCCCCGCTCGGGCCGGTGGAAGGGCTGGGACAAGACCGAATGCGGCATCCACGTGGGTGACGCCGCAGACGAGCTACCTCCCGGTTACGAGCCCTTCCTCTAGCCGCATCCGGACTCAGCCTTCGACGCGTTCGACCTTGGACACTTCGCCCTTGGCGTTCTTGGTGGTCCAGACCCCGTTCTCGACCTTTTCGTCGTTGCAGACCTGCTTGGCGTCCTTCTCGTCCTTGGTGAAGCAGAAGGTCCCGGGGTTCTTCTGTTCCCACTTGCCGGTCTCGACCACCTTGCCGTCCAGGGTGCTGACATAGCTCCCGTCGGCCTTGTCTTCTTCCATGTAGACCTTGCCGTCGTGCGAGGTGATCTTGAACTTGCCGACCGAACTCTTGCCGTCGGCGGCGATGTTGATGGCTGCGGCGGCATCGGAAGCGGCGGCCATATCGCTTGACGCGGAAGCGTCGGCTTCGGGTGCCGGGGCGGGTTTCGAACAGGCCGACAAGGCCGCCAGCGCGGCAATCGCAAGAATCTTCTTCATGGAATAGTCCCTCTCGATGATCGGCGCGGCGATATTTCCCCGCGCCCGCGAATCGCGACCTAGGCGGACACTAGGCGCATCTCCCCGAACTGCAAAACCGGGCTCAACTTGCGCAGAGAATCAATCTGATTGCATTTACCCGCGATATCGGGTCACTTCCCTTCAAGGTCGCTTACGCTACGGTTTGCAGCACTTTGGGAGGTGCCGATGTACGCGCTGAGCCTGACCGAATCTTATTGCCCGGTGCAAACTGACGAAGAATTGCTCGACACCACAGTCGGCGGAGTGCTGCGAGAAGCGGCAGCTCGCTCGCCCGATGCCCCCGCACTTCACGAGGTAAACGACGACGGTGAACTGGCGCGGCATTGGACTTACGCCGAACTGCTGGCCGACAGCGAACGCCTCGCCCAAGCCCTGCTGACCCGCTACCAGCCCGGTGAACGGATCGCGGTCTGGGCTCCGAACATTCCTGAATGGATCATCGCTGAGTTCGGCTTTGCGTTGGCTGGAATCGTGCTTGTGACGGTCAACCCCGGCTACCAGCCGCGCGAGCTCAAATATGTGCTCGAGCAATCGCGGGCGGTCGGGCTGTTCCTGATCAAGGAGCATCGCGGCAACCCGATTGCACGGATCGCGGCTGAGGTGGTCGCGGACATACCCGCGATCCGCGAAGTGATCGACATGGATGATCGCGCAGCGCTGTTCCGTGAGGCCGGGCCGCTGGGCACTCTGCCAGCGGTGAACCCGCGCGATCCTGTGCAAATCCAATATACCTCGGGCACGACGGGTTTTCCGAAGGGCGTTGTGTTGCACCACCACGGCATCACCAACAATTCCCGCCACGGGTTCGCCCGAAACGGCATGGAGCGCGGTGCAACGATCATGGTCTTCATGCCACTGTTCCACACCGGCGGCTGCGCGATGGCGATCCTGGGCGGTGTCCAGTTTGATTGCCGGATGATCCTGATGCGCCAGTTTGAGCCGCAGTGCGCCATTGCCCTGATCGAAAGCGAAGGCGCTTATGGAATGATGGGCGTACCAACGATGCTAATCGCCATGCTTGAGGCCGACAGAGCCCACCCTCGCGATTTCTCCAGCGTCAAGGTCGCCGGGTCGGGAGGGTCGATGGTGCCGCCGGAGCTGATCCGTCAGGTTACGGAGCGGTTGGGCTGCGGTTTCTATACTGTCTATGGCCAGACGGAGACCTCGCCGCTGCTCACGACGACCCGGACCACCGATCCGTTCGACGACATCTGCTACACCGTCGGCCAGCCTTTGCCGCAGACCGAAGTCTCGATCCGCGATCCGAACACCAACACTGTCATGCCGCTCGAGACTGTCGGCGAGATCTGCGCGCGGGCTTACTCGCTGATGCTGGGTTACAACGACGATCCCGAAGCAACCGCCAACACGATCGATGCCGAGGGCTGGCTCCACACCGGCGACCTCGGCACGATGGATTCGCGCGGGTTCGTGAAAATCACCGGGCGGGTCAAGGAGATGATCATCCGCGGCGGCGAGAACCTGTTCCCGGCCGAGATCGAGAACGTGCTGCTCGAGCACCCCGACGTGGCCGAAGTGGCCGTGGTTGGCGTTCCCGACCAAAGGTTCG
>CALCQB010000091.1 GCA_937897535.1 uncultured Novosphingobium sp.
CGGAATCGAACAGCACCACGCGCTTGTCCGGTTGCGCGAGCGCCAGGCCCAACCCGAAGCCGGCATGCCCGCCCATCGCGGGATCGCCCAGCGGGATATCCAGCGCGGTATCGGAAAGTTCGATCCAGTGCTTGCCGCCGCGTCCGGAGATGACGATGGCATCGCCCGTCGCGCCGAGCTTGCGCGCGGCCGGCAGCATCGTGCGGGCCTGCATCAGCCGCGAATTCCGCGCCTTTGCCGCCAATGCATCGAGCCCGATCACCCAGTGGCTGCGCGCGCTCGCCAGGCTGGCGCACGGCGAAGCCGGGGGCAAAGGCGTGGGCGCGATCGGGATGTGCTTTACCGGCAACTTCGCACTGTCGATGATGCTCGAGCCGGCAATGCTCGCCCCGGTCCTGTCGCAGCCCAGCCTGCCGCTGAACAACCCTGCCGGCATGCATATCGCGCCGGAAGAACTGGCGGCGGTCAAGGCGCGGATGGAAGCCGAGGACCTGACGGTGAAGGCCTACCGGTTCGAGGGCGACAGGTTCTGCCGGGCCGAGCGCTTCGCCGCCTATGCCGCGGCGCTGGGCGACCGCTTCGAGAGCCGGGTGCTGCCCGATCACGCCGCCAATCCCGACAGTCCGATGAAGATGCCGCATTCGGTGGTGACGCACCACCTGATCGACCAGGCCGACCAGCCGACAATTCAGGCCCGCGACGAAATTCTCGCCTTCTTCCGGATGCGCCTGAACGACTAATGCCCGGCTTGCGGGCCCCGCTCCAGCCCGCTCGCCGCCAGCTGCGCGTCGATCTGCGCCAGCAGCCGGTCAAGCCCGGCCTGGTCATTGCTTTCGGCCCGCGCGACCAGCACGTCCTGGGTGTTCGAGGCGCGCAGCAGCCACCAGCCGTCCTGCGTCGAGACCCGGACCCCGTCGGTGTCGTCCACGTCGGCTCCGGCTGCGGAGAGCCGCGCCTTGACCTCGCCCACCACCGCGAACTTGCGGGACTCGTCGACCTGGAAGCGCAGTTCAGGGGTGTTGACCAGCGCCGGCATCTCGCCGCGCAGTTCGGTCACCGTCTTGCCCAGCCGGGCCGAAGCGGCGATCAGCCGGATCGCGGCATAGAGCGCGTCGTCGAACCCGTAATACTGGTGCGCGAAGAACACGTGACCGCTCATCTCGCCAGCCAGCGGCGCGCCAATCTCCTTCATTTTGGATTTAATCAGGCTGTGTCCGGTTTTCCACATAGTCGGCCGTCCACCAAGCGCAGAGACCTTCTCGAATAAAGCCCGACTGGCCTTCACATCCGCGATAATCGCGGCTCCGGGCAGCATCCGCAGGAGGTCTTCGGCGTAGATCATGAGCAGCTGGTCACCCCAGATTACCCGGCCCATGCCGTCGATCGGGCCGATCCGGTCGCCATCACCATCGAAGGCGATTCCGAAATCGAGGTTCTTGGCCGCGACCAGCGCCTTCAGATCGGCCAGATTCTCTTCCTCAGTGGGATCCGGATGATGGTTCGGGAACGTCCCATCCACTTGGGTGAAAAGCAGATGGTGTTCGCCAGGAAGTTGCTCAGTCAGGAGTTCGAGCGCGGGGCCGGCGGCGCCGTTGCCCGCGTCCCAGCCGATCCGCTGGCGGGCGAGCACGTCGGCATCGATCCCGGCGAGTCCCTCGAGCATCCGTGCGACATAGGCGTGGAGCACCTCGCGCCGCTCGTGGCTCCCCCGGCCCTCGGCCCAGTCGCCGGCCGCGGCCATCGTGCCGAGCTGCTGGATATCCGCGCCAAAGAACGGCCGGCCCTGGAATACCATCTTGAAGCCATTGTAATTGGCGGGATTGTGGCTGCCAGTTATCTGAATGCCGCCCTGCACATCTTCGGCTGAAGCCTCAGCATAGTAGAGCATCGGGGTTGGCCCCATCCCGACCCGGACCGCATCGAGCCCCGCGTCGTTGATCCCCCTGACCAGCGCTTCCTCGAGCATCGGCGAGCTGAGCCGACCGTCATAACCGACCGCGACCTTATGGCCCCCGGCCCGGCCCAGCAGCGTCGCAAAGCCGCGACCGATCGCATAGGCATCGCCCTCGCCCAGGGTTTCGCCGATGATCCCGCGGATGTCGTATTCGCGCAGCACGGTGGAGTGGAACTGGTGAGTCATGATTTCTCCGTTTCGAGCCGGGCGGCCCGTGCCAACAGCAGATCGCGGGCGGCATTGGCCCGATGGACCGCTTCATTACTGCCGCCCCGATCCGGATGAACCCGGACCAGCATGCGGCGATGCGCTTCGCCGATTTCCTCGCGGGTGGCCGCCCGGCCCACACCGAGCAGGGCGCGGGCCTGTGCCTCGTCCTGTGAACGCTGCGAAGCGGTCCACAGTTCCCACGGCCATTTGCCGGTGGCCATGCGCAGCACCACGCAGGCGATTATGGCGAGGAACAGCAGGCGGCCCATGCGCCGCGCCCTATCAGGCCGAAGCGGCCAGCGCCAGTTCCGGCGTCCGTCCGCCCGGCATCGGCAGGCCCAGCGAGGCGATCAGCGAGCGCAGTTCCTGCCGGGCGACCAGATGGCTGGTGCCAAGTTCGCCGAGTTGGCCCTTGTCGAGCAGGGTTAGCCCCGATGGGAACAGCTCGCGGTAGATCACCCGTTCGCTGAGGCCACTGGCGATCCGGAAGCCGACCCGCTTCGACAGTTCGGTCAGCGCCTGATCAAGCCGCTTCATGTTGCGGGCTTCGGTGTGCTGGGTGCGGTTGCGGACCACCACCCAGTCCATCTCGCGGCGCTTTTCGGTGATCGTCGTCATCGCCCGCTTCTTGCGCGCTTCCCAGATCAGCTCGGCGTAGAACGACAGGCGGCGGACCTTGAAAGTCTCGGCATCGACCTGCCCGATCAGGTCGAAATCGACGAAGCTGTCATTGAGCGGGGTGACCAGGGTATCGGCCTCGGTTGCGACATGGCGGGCGAAGGGATCGTCGCGGCCGGGGGTGTCGAAAATCAGAAAGTCGGCGCCTTCAGCCAGTTCGGCGGCCTGCGCGTCGAGTTCCTCGACAGTGGTCCCGGTGAACACGCCGAACCGGGCGCTCGGCAAGCTGACTCCGCGGCGGCGTTCGGTCTCGCTGCGGTTTTCGAGGTAGCGATGCAGCGTGCGCTGGCGCGGATCGAGATCGAGCGCGGCGACCGTGGCGCCCTGATAGGACAGCGCGATCGCGGTGTGGACCGCGGTGGTCGACTTGCCGGTACCGCCCTTTTCGTTGGCGAAGACGATCTTGTGCGGGGCGGTGGGCAAGGACACGGGGGCACGAACTTTCTGCTGATGGTTGCGGACAGCCTTGGTGCGGCGCTAGGGCTGCTGGCACCATCCTTACCGCAGGGGCGCCGTGCCGTGCAAACCGTTAGCCAGCTTGATCCACTACGCGATGCCGTCCGCGCGCTGAAGGCCGATGGGCCGCTTGCGCTGGTCCCGACCATGGGCGCTCTGCACGAGGGCCACCTGACCCTGGTCCGCGAGGCGAGGAAGCATGCGGCGCACGTGGCCGTCTCGATCTTCGTCAATCCCCGCCAGTTCGGCGCGAACGAGGATCTCGCCAGTTACCCGCGTCAGTTGGCCGCCGATTCGGCATTGCTCGAAGCCGAGGGGGTCAGCCTGCTGTGGGCGCCGACGGCGGCGGCGATGTATCCCCAGGGCTATGCCACCAACATCGCGGTGGCCGGGGTGAGCGAGGGGCTGTGCGGCGCGGCGCGGCCGGGCCATTTCGATGGCGTCGCCACGGTGGTCTGCAAGCTGTTCAACCAGGTCCGCCCTGATCTGGCGCTGTTCGGGGAAAAAGACTGGCAGCAGCTCGCGGTGATCCAGCGGATGGCCCGCGATCTCGACCTGACCGAGCCGAAAGTTGGCGCGATTATCGGGGTGCCGACCGTGCGCGAGGCCGACGGGCTGGCGATGTCGTCGCGCAATGTGCGTGCGCTGTTTGTCGGCCGCACCATCACGTTGTGCGGTGAACCCTCGGCCGACAACAAGACCGCGAAACTGTGGGCGCAGGACGATACCGGAGCACTGGCGCTGACCGCCGAAGCGGAGTTCGCATGAAAGGAGCCCGATAATGGCCGGCGGCCCCCTCGAAGGCGTGCGCATTGTCGACCTGACCTCGGTCGTGGTCGGCCCGCTGGCCACGCAGATCCTCGCCGATCACGGTGCGGAAGTGATCAAGGTTGAAACCAAGTCCGGCGACCTGATCCGCAACATGAACGGCAAGTCGGTGACGCCGGGCATGGGTGCGAAGTTCCTGCATCTCAACCGCAACAAGCGTTCGCTCGTGCTCGACCTGAAAAATCCTGCCGGTCACGCCGCGCTGATGAAGCTGATCGAAAAAGCCGACGTGCTGGTGTGGAACGTGCGCCCGCCGGCGATGGCGCGACTCAAGCTGTCTTACGACGATGTGCGCAAGGTCAATCCCGGCATCATTTACTGCGGCATGTTCGGCTTCGGTCAGGACGGCCGTTATCGCGAGAAGCCCGCCTACGACACCATCATCCAGGGTTCCGGCGGCATGGCGGCGCTGCACCACCGCGCAATGGGCGAACCGCGCTTTGTACCGATGGTGGTCGCCGACAAGACGGTCGGCCTGATCGCGGTGCAGATGATCGCGATGGCGCTTTATCGCAA
>CALCQB010000092.1 GCA_937897535.1 uncultured Novosphingobium sp.
AGGCCTATGCCACGATCACCGGGCGGCTGGCGACGATCCGGTCAAGCGAAGGCGGCCAGGTCGATGCGATCGCGCTGTCGATCAAACAGGCGCTGGCCGAGGCCGGGCTCAAGGTCGAGGTATCGGGCCGCGAAAAGCACCCCTATTCGATCTGGAAGAAGATGGCCGAGCGCCATGTCAGCTTCGAACAGATCACCGATATCATGGCCTTCCGGGTCCTGACCGACAGCGATGCCGACTGCTACAAGGCGCTGGGGGTGCTGCACAGCACCTGGCAGATGATCCCCGGGCGGTTCAAGGACTATATCTCGACCCCCAAGTCGAACGGCTACCGCTCGCTCCACACCAGCCTGATCTTCGAGAATTCGATGCGGATGGAAGTGCAGATCCGCACCCGCAACATGCATGAAACCAACGAGTTCGGCCTCGCCGCGCACTGGGCCTACAAGCAGCACGAGCGCCCCGATGGCCAGGTCGGCTGGCTGCGCGACCTGATCGAGATCGTCGATGCCAGCCACGATGCCGAGGAACTGCTCGAGCACACCCGACTCGCGATCTATCAGGACCGGATCTTCGCCTTCACCCCCAAGGGCGCGCTGCACCAGCTGCCCAAGGGCTCGACCCCGGTCGACATGGCCTATTCGGTCCATTCCGACCTTGGCAACTTCGCGGTCGGGGCCAAGATCAACGGCCGCCACATGCCGCTGCGCACAGTGCTGGCCAACGGCGACGTGGTCGAGATCATCAAGAGCAAGAGCGCATCGCCGCAATTGTCGTGGCTCGGCTTCGTCGTCACCGGCAAGGCCCGCGCCGCAATCCGCCGCGCGGTCCGCGCCAAGGAACGCGCCGAAGTGGCGATGATCGGGCGCAAGCTCTATGAACAGATCACCGAGCGGCTGCCCAGCAAGATCGGCAAGAAGGCGGTCAAGGATGCGGTCAAGCGGCTCGGTCTGATCGACGAGGAAGACCTGATGGTGGCGATCGGCACCGCCAAGATCGAAGACCGCGCGGTGATGGAGGCGCTGGTTCCCGGCAGCACCAAGCACCTTGCCGAGCCCGAGCACTGGCCCAAGCAGGACCGCGCAATCTCGATCCGCGGCCTCACCGCAGGGATGGCGTTCCACCTTGCCGAATGCTGCCACCCGGTCCCGGGCGACCGGATCGTCGGGATCCGCCAGGCCGGCAAAGGGGTGGAAGTCCACGCGATCGACTGCCTGACGCTCGCCAGCGGGGTCGATGCCGACTGGCTCGACCTGTCGTGGGGTGAGACCACCACTGGGGCGGTCGGGCGGATCCGGATCGTGCTCTACAACCGCCCGGGCACGCTGGCCGAAGCCGCCGGGATCTTCGCCGGCAACCGCGCCAATATCGCCGCGCTGGAAAACATCGCCCGCGACGAGCTGTTCTCGACCTACGAGTCCGAGATCGAGGTCAACGACCTCGCCCACCTCACCCGGATCGTCAGCGCGCTGCGGGCCAGCGATGCCGTGGCCGAGGCGGAGCGGATCTAGTCCCCATGGCGCGCTTGATCGGCATCGACCACGTCCAGCGGCCCCGGGCCCATGCGGCAACTGCCCACCGGGTGGTAGATGGTGTCGGCATGCTGGCGGATGAACTGCACGATCTGCGCATCGGTCTGCGCCGCAGCCG
>CALCQB010000093.1 GCA_937897535.1 uncultured Novosphingobium sp.
TGTTGCAGACCGGCGCTTCAACCACCGGCGGGGGCGGCGGAGGCGGGGGCGGCGGGGGCGGCGGGGGCGGCGGCGGGGGCGGCGGCGGAGCAGCCGGTTCGCCGAAGTTGTAGCCCAGCGTCAGCAGCAGCGAGTGCGAACGGAAATCGGTATCCAGCGCAGCACCACGGGGGCTGAACAGTTCGACGTTCTGCTGGTTGTACATGCGGTACTTCAGACCGACATCGACCTTGCTGCTGATCGGGTACCGCATCCCGGCGATCACCTGATAGGCAAAGCCCGAATCCGAATCGTCGACATAGGTCAGCGTCGGCGAAGCCGCGTGAACCTTGACCCGGCCGATCCCGGCACCGCCGCCGACAAAGCCCTGCAGGCCGTCATCGTCGCCGAAGTCGAGCACACCGTTGAGCATGAAGCTCAGCGCGCTCGCCCGGCCGTCAAGGTTGGCACCCGAAAGGGTCGAGGCACTCGAGATGTTGAAGCCATCAGCCTTGGCGCTGCGATAGCTCGATTCGGCTTCAAGGCGGAAACCGCCGAAGTCGTAACCGACAACGCCGCCGACGTCATAACCGACACCGGTGTTGAGCACGCCGAAGCCCGGGCTGACCAGGTTTTCCATATCTTCGATCAGGACACCGCCGACATCGCCTTCGATGTACCACGAGTCGTCACGAGCGAGGGCAGGCGTAGCAAGGGCCGTCGAGGCCAGCGCCATCCCTAGGACGAGTTTGCGCATTATGGATTTCCCCTTTGATAGGATTGAAGCCACCGAGTGATCGATTGTCTAACTGCATCGAATCGGGCGTGCAAGCGCGCAAGAGCCGCAAGTGTTGCAAAAATGTCGCGATTTCACGCCGGTTTCAGACGAAACGACCTTGATTGGCGTCCCACATTCGGGATTTGGAAACCACGCTGGCTGGAAAGCCGGTTGGCACGCCTAGTTGGCAGGTACGATCCCCGCCCCTGCCAGCGCGGCAATTATTGCTCCAATCGCCGTGCGGGCTTCGGCGTCGATCGTACTGCCGCCACTGGGTGCTGCCGGCTTGGCCGGAGCATTCCATTGGCTGACGAAGCGGATGTCCTGGCCGGTTGTCAGGTTCAGGATTTGCATTCCGGCCCGGGGCGAGGTGAACAACCAGTTGCCGGCCTGGCGTGACGCGATCTGCCCCGCCTTCCCCGCCCAAAATCCTGACGGGTTCGCGCCAACCAGCCAGCTCTGGCCATCGGCCGGGTTCGCCGGGGGGGTGGCGGTTTCGCTTTGGACTGCCACGAACAACAAGGCATCGAGCCGCGTGGCCAGTTCGTTGACATAGTTTTCCTTCTGGGCCTGACCGGCAGGCGTGGCTATGCTGCGGTCCGCGCAAGCTCTCCGGCTCGCCCGCGGCATAGAGAAAGGCCTGCGCCCCGTTGGGCCAGACCAGCCGCCGCAGCGACGGTTCATAGTCGGGCATCAGCGCGCCGGGCGATGCAGCGAGCACGCCGCTTTCGCCCTCGACCATCACCCCGCGCACCTCGCCAAGGCTCGCCCCGACCAGCGCGATCCGCGCCGTGCCGTCAAACCGGGCAATGTTGCGGACCCATTCGGCCCCGGCGCGGGTCTTGCCGAAGCCGCGCCCGGCGCAGATCAGCCAGACCCGCCACGAACCCGCCGGGGGCAACTGCGCGTCGCGGCCCCAGATCTCCCAGTGCCAGTTCTGCAGCGCGGCCCGCTCGTGCGGTTGCAAGGACTTGTCGAGGATCAGCCGGCGCTGCAGGCCGGTGTCGTCGGCCTGGCGGAACCAAGTGCCACGGCTGGTGCGGCGCTGCCTGGTCATTGCGCGGGACCGCGGCTGGAATCGCGGCGCTTGGCTTCGAGTTCGGCAGCGCGTTCCTCCTTGGCGCGCTGCGCGTCGATCTTGGCGTTGATCGCCCGGATCGTCGCCACTTCGTCGGCCAGGGTCTGGCGGCCCTTTTCGCGCTGAACCGTCTCGCGGTGCGCGAACAGGCAGCGGAAAGCGGTGCCAATGTCGAATTTGCGCTTGTTGCCTTCGTCGTCGACGTCTTCCAACCGGCCCGAGCGCAGCCGCCCGAGCAGCTCCATTTCAAGGTTGTCATAGCCTTCGGCCAGCGCCGCGTACCAGCGCCGGGCGAATTCGCCGTCCTCGCGGCGGCGCTTGTAGACCAGGCTCTGGCTGACCCCGGCGGCATCGGCGGCCGCCTTGACGTTGGAGGTTTCGGCCAACTCGTTGATGAACAGATCGGGCCAGTTCTTCGGCGCATTGTACAGTCGCCGCCCGGTGCTGTCGGTTGCCATGGATGTCCTTTGCGGAAGAGATGCGAAAGCTCGAACGCAAACGGGGCGGCGCCCAAAGGCCCGCCCCGTTCGAATCGGTTTGTCGCGATGTTCCGTATTTGTGCCATAAGAGCGTGACGATGTCAAGACTTAAGAACCAATATGGTTCGTTGAATAAGAATTGCAGCGCGCTGCGGGCAATCCTAGAATCGCGGCATGGCAGACACCTTCCTTCATGGCACCGCGCACCAGGCGCCCGACGATCTGCGCAGAGCGGTAGAGGCCGACCCGGCCCTGCTGGCATTGTGGCAGGGCCTGACCCCGCTGGGCCGGAACGAATTCATCTGCTGGGTGCTCGACGCCAAACAGGCCGCGACCCGCGCGCGCCGGATCCTGCGCACCGCCGAGGAACTGCGCGAGGGCAAGCGGCGGCCGTGCTGCTGGGCCGGATGCGTCCACCGCACCGACAAGGCCCCGAGCAAGTGGCAACAGGCCGTGCTGATCGAGGGCAACCGGCGCCAGGTCACTCCCCCCAAGCCTTAGCCCCTTGCGCAGCGCGCACCGCTCGGACAAAGCGGCAAGGCTGATCGACCACAGGATAACTGCATGCTGCGCCGCCTTTACGACTGGACCATGGCCAAGGCGGTCCATCCCCACGCCGAATGGTGGCTGGCGCTGTTCGCCTTCGTCGAGGCGAGCTTCTTCCCGGTCCCGCCGCATCCGTTGCTCGGGATCATGTGCCTGGCCGAACCGAAGAAGGCGGTGCGGTTCGCGCTGATCGCGACCTTCGCCTCGGTGCTTGGCGGGCTGCTCGGCTATGCGATCGGCTATTTCCTGTTCAAGAGCGTCGGCACCCAGCTGCTCGGCCTGCTCGGGCTGAGCGAGAGTTTCCCAAAGGCCGCCTGCTATCTGCGCGAATACGGGGCCGAGATCATCATGATCAAGGGGGCGACCCCGATCCCGTTCAAGCTGCTGACGATCACCGCCGGGTTCATCGGGATGCCGCTGCTGACCTTTGTCGGCGCCAGCATCGTCAGCCGCTCGATCAGCTTCCTGATCGTCGGCGTGCTGTTCCGGATGTTCGGCGCGCCGATCAAGGCGTTCATCGACAAGTACCTCGGCCTCGCCACCGCCGGGTTCGTGGTGGTGGTGATCGGCGGGTTCATTGCCGCCTCGCTGCTGTCGGGCGGAAGCAAGCAAACCGACGCGAAGTGCGCAGCGGTTGCCGCGCAGGTCCAGGCAGCATGAGCGCGCCGATCCACCTCTTTCACTGCGCCGATGCGCGCTCGTTCCGGGCCTTGTGGGCGCTGGAGGAACTGGGGCTCGATTACGAGCTGACGCTGATGCCGTTCCCGCCGCGGTTCCGGTTCGAGGGCTACAAGGACATCAACCCGCTCGGTACTGTGCCGGCGCTGGTCGTCGATGGCGCGCTGATGACCGAGAGCAGCGCGATCCCGCACTTCCTCGCCACCCGCTATGGCCCGAGCGATCTGGCGGTCGCCCCGGACGAGCCGGACTATGCCCGCTACCTCAACTTCCTGTTCATGGGCGAGGCGACGCTGACTTTCCCGCAGACGATCCACCTGCGCTACACCCGGCTCGAGCCGCCCGAACGCCGGGTGGTCCAGGCGGCCGAGGACTATGCCCAGTGGTTCGGTTCGCGCCTGCGCAATGCCGAAGCGATGATGCACGGCGAATACGCCGCCGCCGGGCGTTTCACGATGGCCGACATTTCGGTCGGCTATGCAGTGATGCTGGCGCTGTCGATCGGGCTCGACGAACAGGTAACCCCGGGCATGGCGGCTTACCTCGAACGGCTGTCCACCCGCGCCGGGTTCCGGCGGGCGAAAGCGAAGCAGGCCGCGGGGCCGAGCGCGCTCTAGAGTCTGTTCCATATTAGTGGAAACAACACCGGCCCGCTCCCCCGGCCCAACCACCCACAGGGTACCTTATCGGGTGGTTGGGCCGGGGGAGCGGGCCGGTGTTGCCCTGTTTCAGTTCAACTGAAACAGACTCTAGCCGCCGATCTTCGCCCGCAGTTCCAGCGCGACCGGGTCCTTGGGCCGAAGTTTAAGCGAGGCGTCGAGTTCCTGGAGCGCGCCAGCCTTGTCCCCGCCCGCAAGCAGCGCGGCGGCGAGATCGCGGCGGACCGGGTACCAGAACGCGGGCGGATCGGAAAAGCGCATGAAATCCTCGGTCTCCTCGATCTCGGCGGCGGCGCGGAAGGCGGTCTGGGCGTCGGCCCAGCGCTGTTCGGCCATCGCCAGCCGCCCGGTCAGGACCAGCCGGACGATCTGGACCATCTGGTCAGGCGCCTTCGGCTCGGCCTTGGGATCGGCCGGTGCGAACTTTTCCAGCGCGGCGATTTCGGCTTTCAATCCGGCCAGGTCGCCCTTCTTGGCAAAGACCTCGCCCCGGGCATAGTGCCAGGCGGCCTGCAGGTAGGGCAGCTTGGGTTCGGGCCGGGCCAGCACGGCGGCGGGATCGTCGAACCGGGCGATCGCGAAATAGCCGGCGGCGGACAGCAGCTGCATCACCGGATGGGCCTCGGCCTGGGTTTGCGAGCGGTCGACCAGCGGCCGGCCCAGCTCGAGCCCGATCGCCGCGTCCCCGGCCATCAGCGCCCCGCCCAGCCCGAAGATCACGTTGTGCGCGTGATAGGGCAGACCCCAGACCCCGTCGGGCTCGGTCATGCCGAGCCGGATCGCGTTGGCCTTGCCGATCTCGACCGCGCGGTGGTTGACGGTCGCGGCGTCCTGATAGCGCCCGACCCAGTAGTAGGTATGCGACGGCATGTGGACCAGATGGCTGGCGCGCGGGGCGAGCGGGCCGAGCTTGTCGGCATAGGGTTCGGCGCGTTCGGGCACCCCGGCGATCTCGCTGGCGTGGATGTAGAAATGGATCGCGGGGGTATCGTTCGGGGCGCGGGCGAGCACCGTCTCGAGCAAGGTCGTCGCCAGCAGCGATTGCGCCTTGTAGTCCTTCTCGCCCATCGCCTGGATGATCGCGTCGGCGGTCAGGACCGCGATGGTGTTGTCCTGCGGATAGCGCCCGACCAGTTTGACCATGTCCTTGGCAAAGGCGCGGTCACGGCGCTCGATCGAGCCGCCGGGGCGATAGCGTTTGCGGAGCACGGAGATCAGGTCGCGGTTGCGCTGGCTCTCGGTCTTCTTTGCGAGCTTCTCGGCCTTGGTCAGCTGGGCATAGAGCGGGGCGCGCTCCTTGAGGTCGGCGCCGTAGTTGATCGTCGGGCCGCCGGCATAGGCGAGGCCCCACAGGCACATCGCGCAATCGGGATCGAGCCGGACCGCTTCCTCCATCGCCAGGATCGAGGCCTTGTGGGCAAAGGCCGCCGCCAGCTCCATCCCGTTCGAGAAGAACGCCTGGGCCTGCGGATTGGCGGTGGCGACCGCGAAGCCGCCGTTGCCGTAGCCTTCGAGCAATTGCGCGGTCCTGGGGGCGGCCTGGTCGGTGTGGTTGTGGCCTTCGGGATGGTCCTTCTCGGCCGCGGGGGTGGCCTTGGGCACATCCTGCGCCAGGACCGGAACCGTCACAAATGCAAGCGCAGCCAGAGCGGCATAGGTCAGGCGCATCGATGTCTCCCCTGTCGAAGCACAAGGTTTGCCCCCGGCGCAGGGGCTTGGCAAGCGCTCAGGCCGGGCGGACCGGCACGGTGTAGTTCAGCCCCAGCCGTCCGCCATCGGGATAGATCGTCTGGCCGGTGATGTAACTGCTCTCGCTGCTGGCGAGGAACATCGCCACCGCCGCGACTTCGGCCGGTTCGCCGCAGCGCCCGAGCGGGGTGCGGCTGAGGATGCGGTCCTGCGCGGCTTGGTCGGTCATGATGCCCCAGAGCATGTCGGTCATGATCGAACCGGGACCGATCGCGTTGACCCGGATCCCGCGCGGCGCGAGGGCCAGGGCGGTGACATTGGTCAGCTGCTTCATCGCGCCCTTGGACAGCGCGTAGGGGATCTGGTTGGGGATGCCGAGCACGGCGTTGACCGAGCTCATGTTTACCACCGCTGCGCCTTCGCCCATCAGCCGCGCCGCTGCCTGGGTCGCCCACAGCGCCGACTTGAGGTTGATCGCAAAGACCCGGTCGAAGTCTTCCTCGGTCAGGTCGTCAAGCTCGGCAGCATGAGTCACCCCGGCGTTGTTGACCAGTATGTCGAGCCCGCCCCAGCGCTCGGCCACGCGGGCAAACAGGCGCTCGATCTCGGCCTTGCGGGCAACGTCGATGACCAGCGCCTCCTGACCCAGTGCGGCAGCGGTTGCCGCCAGCCGTTCGCCGTCGATATCGGCCAGCAGCAGTTCGGCCCCCTCGGCGACGAAGGCTTCGGCAATCGCCTGGCCGATCCCCTGCGCCGCGCCGGTGATGACCGCGCGTTTGCCGGCCAGACGGGTGCTCATCGCTTGTTCGCCCGCCCGGTTTCCAGCGCATGGGCCGCGGCGACCTTGGCAAAGGCATCGGCAAAGGCCCGCTCCGCCACGGCCCGCATCGCGGCATAGCCCGCCGCGTTGGGATGGACGCCATCGGGTCCGAGTTCGGGCCGCAGTTCGCCGTTCGGCCCGGCCAGCACGGTGAAATAGTCGGCATAGACCATGCCCTCGGCCGCGGCGTAATCCTTGAGCCAGGCGTTGAACTGCGCGATCCACGGCGCCGGTTTGTGCTGCGGCGCCCACTGGAAACGGTCGGCGGGCGGGATGCTGCCCAATACCACGACGATGCCATGCGCCTTGGCCAGCTGGACCATCGCGCGGATGTTGTTCTTCCAGGCTTCGGGCGAGGTCGGTCCGGTGTTGCCGGCCAGGTCGTTGGTGCCGGCCATGATGTGGACCACGTCGGGATGGAGCGCGATCACGTCCTGCCAGAACCGCACCAGCATCTGCGGGCTGGTCTGGCCCGACAGGCCGCGGTTGAGCCAGCCCGGCCCGAACAGCGCCGGGTCCTCGCGCAGCCAGTTCTCGGTGATCGAATCGCCCATGAACACCACCTCGGGCGGGTTCGCGGGATCGACCCTGGCGTTGTCTTCGCGGTATCGGCACAGCCAGGCCCAGTCGCTTTGCAGGACCGAGGGATCAAGCGCCCACAGCCCGTCGCGGCTGGCCGGGCAGCTCTGCTCCATCATTCCGGGCGCGGGGTAGGGGTTCACCTTGTCAGCCGCCAAGACCGGAGCGGCGAAAGCCAGCGCGAACGCGGCGAGCAGCCACTTAACCAAGGATCCCGACCGCAGCGGCAGCCCGCTTGAACATCCCGATGATGGTCTGAACCTGCTCGGCACTATGCTCGGCACAGAGCGAGCAGCGCAGCAGGGTCATGTTGGCCGGGGTCGCCGGGGGCCGCGCCAGATTGACGTAAAGCCCTTCCTTCAGCAGCGCTTCCCACATCATCGCCCCGCGTTCCAGATCGGGCATGATCACCGCGATGATCGCCGACTGCGGGGTCTCGGTGCCGAGCGTGAACCCGGCGTCGCGCAGGCCCTTGTGCAGGACCTTGGAATTCTCCCACAAGTGCGCGCGTTTATTGCCAGCGTGCATCAGCTTGCGGATCGAGGTGCAGGCGGTGGCGACCACGCTCGGCGGCAGGCTCGCGGTGAACACATAGGGGCGGCAGACCAGCCGCATGATCTCGAACTTGGGGTGGTTCGAAACGCAGAAGCCCCCGACCGTGCCGACCGACTTGG
>CALCQB010000094.1 GCA_937897535.1 uncultured Novosphingobium sp.
GATCCCGCAACCACCGGTCGAGGCGCATCCCGACATCCTGATCCCCGAGCATCCGCCCGAGAGCAAGGAGGAGGCCAAGAAGCGCGACGATGGCGGCGAATACCGCCGCAAGCGCTCGATCCCGATCGAGGAAATCCGCCAGCTGACCATGCGGCTGCATACCCGGCCGACACTTGGGGCGCGCCGGGTGGTGATCATCGATCCGGCCGACGATCTGGAGCGCAACGCCGCCAATGCCTTGCTCAAGGCGCTCGAGGAGCCGCCGGCGGGGACGTTCTTCCTGCTGGTTACGCACCGGCCCGGGCGATTGCTGCCGACGATCCGTTCGCGCTGCCGGATCCTTCGGTTCGGCGCGCTGGGCGCAGCCGCGATCGACCAGATCCTGCGCGATGTTGCCCCGCAGGCCGATGCCGCGGCGCGCGCCGCCGCAATTGCCGCCGCCGAGGGCTCACCCGGTGCGGCGCTGGAATTCGTCGATCAGGACCTGGGCAAGCTCCACCAGTTGATGACCCGGCTGATCGCCGAGGGCGATGAGGAATTCGCGCTGCGCGGGGCGCTGGTCGAGGAAATCGGCGCGCGTCCGACCCGCGAACGCCAGCAGGCGGCGGTCGATCTCTCGCGCGCAGTGGTTGCGGCCGAACTTGGCAAGGGCGACGGATTCCGCAACCAGGCGGTGATCCGGGTTCACGGCGATCTGGTCCGTCTTGCCGCGCAACTGCCGACCTACAACTTCGATCCGGCGCTGGCGGTGATGGAAATCGGAGCCTTGCTGGCCTCGCTCGCGATGCCTAGAGAAGCGGCTTGATTGCTTGAATTGTCCCAGTCCCTGAATTGAAAGATACCTGCCGGCCATGGCCGAACCATTCTACATCACCACCGCGATCTCCTATCCCAATGGCAAGCCGCACATCGGCCATGCCTACGAGGCGATTGCCGCCGACGTGATCGCGCGTCACCAGCGGATGCAGGGGCGCGACGTGCGGTTCCAGACCGGAACCGACGAGCATGGCCTGAAGATGGCGCAGAAGGCCCGCGAACTGGGCGTGACTCCGGCGGCATTGGCTGGTGAAATGTCGCAATATTTCATCGATATGTGCGATATTCTGAATGTGTCTTATGATGTATTTCAGCGGACAACCGAGCCGCGCCATCACCTCGCCAGCCAGGAACTGTGGCGGCGGATGGAGGCCAACGGCGACCTCTATCTTGATCGCTACGAGGGGTGGTATTCGATCCGCGACGAAGCCTATTATGACGAAACCGAGTTGATCGCCGGGGAGGGGGGCGACAAGCTCTCGCCGCAAGGCACTCCGGTCGAATGGACCGTCGAGGAAAGCTGGTTCTTCCGGCTCTCGGCCTATCAGGACCGGCTGCTCGCGCTGCTCGAAACGACCGGTTTCCTGCGTCCGGAAAGCCGCCGCAACGAGATGATCGCTTTCGTCAAATCGGGGCTGCGCGACTTGTCGATTTCGCGCACCAGCTTCGATTGGGGGGTCAAGGTTCCCGGCAGCGCTGATCACGTGATGTACGTGTGGGTCGATGCGCTGACCAACTATCTGACCGGGATCGGCTTTCCCGATGAAGGCGGCGATTTCGCGAGGTATTGGCCGGCCGACCTGCACCTGATCGGCAAGGATATCGTCCGGTTCCACACGATCTACTGGCCGGCCTTCCTGCTCAGCGCGGGTTTGGCGCTGCCCAAGGCGGTGTTCGGCCATGGTTTCCTGCTCAACCGCGGCCAGAAGGAATCGAAGTCGCTCGGCAATGTCACCGATCCGATCGCGCTGGCCGAGCAGTTCGGGGTCGATACCTTGCGCTATTTCCTGATGCGCGAAGTGGCCTTCGGACAGGATGGTAGTTATTCGCCCGAAGCGATTGTTTTGAGAGCGAATGCCGAGCTGGCGAACAGTTTTGGGAACCTGGCCCAGCGCAGCCTGTCGATGATCTTCAAGAACCTCAATGGCGAGCTCGGCGAATTCAGCCTGAACGAGGACGATCGAGCCCTGATCGGTACCGTCGACACGGCATGCCGGATTGAGCTTCCCAAATCCTTCACAGATCTCGATTTCTCGGTTGGGATCGAAGCTTGGATGCGCGCCGTGTTCGCATGCAACCAGTATGTCGATGACCAGGCTCCCTGGGCGCTGAAGAAAACCGATCCAGAGCGGATGCGCGCCGTGCTGCTCACGCTGTTCACGGTCGTGCGCGACCTCGCTATCGCGATTCGTTCCGTCGTGCCTAGATCGGCAGACAAGATGCTGGATCAGCTTGGGATCCCGGCGAGCGAACGCGATTACGCGGCCTTGGCCGATTCCGAATGGTATCAACGTCTGGTCGCCAGCGGCTTCCGGCTTGGGCAACCGGTTGGCGTGTTCCCGCGGCTTGAAGTCCCGGCGGATGAAAGCGCTGCCTGATGCTGATCGATTCGCATTGTCATCTTGAATACAAGGGTCTGGTCGAGGATCAGCAGGGCGTTCTCACGCGGGCTCGCGAGGCCGGAATCGGCGGGTTCCTCTCGATCTCGACCCGCCAGCGCGAATGGAATCAAGTGATCGCCACGGCCGAGCGCGAGCATGATGTCTGGGCCAGCGTCGGGATCCACCCGCACGAGGCCGACGGCCATGCCGATCTGGGCGAAGCCGCGCTGCTCGCGGCGGCGGCGCACCCCAAGGTAATCGCGATCGGCGAGACCGGGCTCGACTACTATTACGATCATTCCGACCGCGAGACGCAGAAAGCGCTGTTTCGGCGGCATATTTCGGTCTCGCGCCAGACCGGTTTGCCGATCATCATCCACACCCGCGACGCCGAGGCTGATACCCATGCGATTCTGGCTGACGAGATGGAGCAGGGGGCCTTTCCGGCGCTGATCCATTGCTTCACCGCCTCCGAAGACTTCGCCCGCAAAGTGCTTGACCTAGGACTGACCATCTCGCTGTCGGGGATAGTAACTTTCAAGAATGCCAAGGACTTGCAAGCGATAGCTGCCGCGCTGCCGGAAGACCGGATGCTGGTCGAAACCGACGCACCGTTCCTCGCCCCGATCCCGCACCGCGGCCGGGTTTGCGAGCCGGCCTTTACCGCCGATACCGCGCGGTTTGTCGCGGGGCTGCGCGGGACGACGCTTGAAGCGCTGGCTGAAACGACGACCCGCAATTTCTTCCAGCTGTTCGGGAAAGCTGCATGAAACTGCTGGTCTTGGGCTGCGGCACCAGCACCGGGGTGCCGCGGATCGGCAACGACTGGGGCGCCTGCGATCCGGCCGAGCCGCGCAACCGCCGCAGCCGGGTCTCCGTGCTGGTCGAAAGCAACGACGGCGCGCGCTTGCTGGTCGATACCTCGCCCGATCTGCGGAGCCAGTTCCTGGCCAACGGGATCGACCGCATCGACGCAGTGTTCTGGACCCACGATCATGCCGATCACTGCCACGGGGTCGATGACCTGCGGGTGCTGCGCTATGGCCGGGCCGGGCCGATCCCGGCCTATGCCGACGATGATACCGCGCGGCGGATGCGGCAGCGGTTCGGTTACGTGTTCGCCGGTCAGGATGGGTACCCGACGATCCTGGCGCTGGAAACGCTTGAGCGGCTGCGGATGTGCGCCGGGATTGGGGTGCGGCATTGTCCGATGCCGCACGGGTCGATGGGCAGCACCGCATTCCGGTTCGATTGTGATGGTAAATCGGTCGGTTACGCGGTGGACTTCAGTGCGATTACCCGCGAAATGGTCGATCTGTTGAGCGGAGTCGATGTGTTGACGGTCGATTGCCTGCGCCGCGATCCGCATCCGACCCATGCGCATCTGGCAATGGCGCTCGAACTGATCGAGGCGGTCCGCGCGAAGACCGGCATTTTGACTCATCTGGACAAATCGCTCGACTATGCGACCTTGCAGGCCGAGCTGCCGCCGCACGTGCTGGTTGGCTATGACGGTCTCGAGGTGATCGCGTGATTGCGCCAACAACGCCAATCCTGATTGTGATGAGCATCGCTTTGCTGGCGCTCAACTGGTTCGCCTTTCGGGGCGATGCGGCTGCGGCTGGTCACGGTCGCAAACAGATGCTGCGGATGGCGGCGATCTGGATCACGATTATCGCCGGTTTGGCAGTGCTCATAGGCTGGCTGCAATCGTGAGGGGGCTCAGTTGCCTCGGTTTGAATTTAACATAATATATATTATCAATCTGAAATGACGCAACCAGCCGTGCCCCCTCTCGACCGTCTACTCGCAATCATGGCGCGATTGCGCGATCCGCAGCGCGGCTGCGAATGGGACTGCGCGCAGACCTTCGCGACCATCGCGCCGTACACCATCGAGGAAGCCTACGAGGTTGCCGATGCAATCCAGCGCGATGACCTTGCCGCGCTCAAGGACGAACTCGGCGACCTGCTGCTCCAGGTCGTGTTCCATTCGCGGATCGCCGAGGAAGCCGGACACTTCGCCTTCGGCGACGTTGCCGCTGCGATCTCATCAAAAATGGAAACCCGGCACCCGCATATCTTCGGCGGTGCAGCGGATGAAGGTCAATCGCGCGAAGATCGGTGGGAAAGCTTGAAGGCTAGCGAGCGCGCCGCCAAGGGCGCGGAGAGCGCGCTCGATGGTGTCGCCCTCGCCCTGCCCGCATTGCTTCGCGCCGAAAAGCTTCAAAAGCGCGCGGCGCGGGTCGGGTTCGACTGGCCCGACGTTCATGGTCCGGCTGACAAGCTGGCCGAAGAAGTGGCCGAACTGGCCGCTGCTGGAACGGAAGCGGAACGTGCCGAAGAGGCCGGAGATCTGCTGTTCGCCGCGGTCAATGTGGTCCGGACCTATGGTGTCCCGGCTGAAGAAGCCCTCCGCGCTGCCAACACAAAGTTTCAGCGGCGCTTTCAGGCGATGGAGGCGTTCGCGGCAGAACGCGGTCTCGATTTCGCCGGGCTGTCGCTGGACGAGCAAGAAGCGCTGTGGACCGACGTCAAGGCGTCAGAGCCGCGTAAACCGGCCTAGTTCGCGCGGTTCGAGCCGCACTTCGAGGCGGCGGAGCGGACCGCGCTCATCCTCACCCGCATCATGCTCGCTGACCACTTCGCCATGGGCATGGAGCCAGGCCAGCCGCTGGCCATCGCGGACCGGCAGCACGAAACTGTGGAGCCGCGCGCCTTGGGTCAGCAGCTTGCTGACCGCCTCTAGCAAATCGTCACAGCCTTGCCCGGTCAGCGCCGAGACCGGCACGATCACGTCGTCGGCATGGCCGCCGATCTGCTCCGACAGTTCAGCGGCGCGCTCCGGATCGAGCAGGTCCCACTTGTTCCAGGCTTCGACGATCGGCACGCTGGATGCGCCGCCCTCGGCCTCGATCAGTCCGAGTTCGGTCAGGATGTCCAGCACTTCGGCTTTCTGCTGGGCGCTGTCGGGATTGGCGATATCGCGGACATGGACGATGACATCTGCCGCGGTCACTTCTTCCAGCGTCGCCCGGAACGCGGCGACCAGCTGGGTCGGCAGATCGGAGATGAACCCGACTGTGTCCGAGAGGATCGCCTTGTCGACCCCCGGCAAGCGAATCCGCCGCATGGTCGGGTCGAGCGTCGCGAACAGCAGGTCCTCGGCCATCACCGCCGCCCCGGTCAGCCGATTGAACAGCGTGCTTTTGCCGGCGTTGGTGTATCCGACCAGCGCGATCACCGGCCACGGCGCTTTCTCGCGCCGACTGCGATGCAGCCCGCGGGTCCGGCGGACCTGATCGAGTTCCTTGCGCAGCCGCGCCATCCGGTCGCGGATCATCCGCCGGTCGGCTTCGATCTGGGTTTCGCCCGGCCCGCCGAGAAAGCCGAAGCCGCCGCGCTGACGCTCAAGGTGGGTCCAGCTGCGCACCAACCGCCCGGCCTGGTAATCGAGGTGCGCCAGCTCGACCTGCAGGCGGCCTTCGGCAGTCGCCGCGCGCTCGCCGAAGATTTCGAGGATCAGCCCGGTCCGGTCGATCACCTTGCGCTTGAGCTTCTCCTCAAGGTTGCGTTGCTGGATCGCGCTGAGCGAGCCGTCGACGATCACCAGCTCGGCCGCATCCTGGTTACAGGCGACGTCGATGTTCTGGATCTGGCCTTCGCCGAACAGCGTCCCGGCGCGGGCCTCGCGGATCGGAATCGCGATCGCATCGACCACGTCCAATCCGATCGCCAAGGCCAGGCCGCGCGCCTCCTCAAGCCGCGCCGCCGTGTCGATTGCGGCGGCGGCCCGGTTCCGGAATTCCGGGTAAACGATCAGCGCCCGCGCCCCGCGGGTCACATCTTCGCGGTTGTCATCCAGAAAACTCAGTCGTCGTCGCCTTCTTCGTCCCAGCCATCACCGGTCAGATCGACCGGGGTGACCGGCTGGATCGTCGACACGGCATGCTTGTAGGCCAACTGGACATAGCCTTCGCGCTCCAGCAGCATGCAGAACAGATCGAACGCGGCAACCCGGCCCTGCAGCATCACCCCGTTTACGAGGAACATGGTTACCTGGACTTCGGAATTGCGCACGCTGGTCAGGAACACGTCCTGCAGCAGGCGAACCTTCTTGCCGCTTTCCGCCGGAGCAGCGAACAGCCGCGCGTCGATCGGCTGGCTGGGCATGATGGTGGAAACAGCGTGCTTGTAGACCAGCTGGCTCTGACCGTCGCGGCGTAGCAGGATCGAGAAGTTGTCGAACCAGGTGACGATCCCCTGCAGCTTGACGCCCTTGACCAGGAACATCGTCACCGGGACCTTGTTCTTGCGCAGCAGATTGAGGAACTGATCCTGCAGGTTCTGCCCCTTGGCCCCGCCGGTGATCGGCACGGGCGCGGCTTCGAAAGCTTCGGTTTCGGACTTTTCAGAGCGCGGGCGCGCAGTCAGGGTACGTGAGGCCATTGAATTTCTCCTTCTTGTTGGCGGCTGCTTCTGCAGTCCGCAATCTGGCCGATTCTCTCGAACCGACCGGAATCATTATGCGGCGATCCTAAACCGAACCGCGATTCGCGTAAACGCCGATCTTTACAGCTGCGCTACACCTGGGTTTCGATCTCTTCCTCGTCTTCGCCTTCGCGCCGTTCCGCCATTCCGAGCAGCTTGAGTTTGCGATGCAGCGCCGAGCGTTCCATCCCGATAAAGCTCGCAGTGCGCGAAATGTTCCCGGAAAAGCGCTTGATCTGCACGCGCAGATATTCACGCTCAAAGTTCTCGCGCGCCTCGCGCAGCGGCACCCCCATCAAGCTCGGCATGCCGCCATCACTGTTGATCCGGCCCGAATGGACCTCGCTCGGCAGCATATCGGATTCGATCCGGGCCAGCTGCTCGCGCGGCGTGAGGATGATCATCCGCTCAACCACATTGCGCAGCTGCCGGACGTTGCCGGGCCATTCATAGCTTTGCAGCGCAGCCAGGGCCTCTTCGGCCACTTCAGGCGGCGGGACCCCCTGATCGGCGGCGAACCGGGCAAAGAAGTGATCGACCAGGGTCGGGATATCGTCACGCCGCTCGGCCAGGCTCGGGATCGTCACCGGCACGACGTTGAGCCGGTAGAACAGGTCCTCGCGAAAGCGCCGCTCGGCGATCTCCTTCTCAAGGTCTCGCGCGGTAGACGAAACTACCCGCACATCGACCCGGATCTGGCGGTGCCCGCCGACCCGGACAAAGGCCTGCTCGGTCAGCACCCGCAGGATCCGCGCCTGGCTCGACTGCGGCATGTCGGCCACCTCGTCGAGGTAAAGCGTGCCGCCATCGGCCATTTCGAGCAGTCCAGCCCGGACCAGCTTGCCGTCGGCTTCCTCGCCGAACAGTTCTTGCTCGAATCGTTCGGGAGTAATCCGGGCGGAATTGACGGTGACGAAGGCATTCTCGGCGCGCGCACTCCACGAATGGAGCAGCCGCGCGGCCACTTCCTTGCCCGTTCCCGCCGGGCCGCTGAT
>CALCQB010000095.1 GCA_937897535.1 uncultured Novosphingobium sp.
GATCGCAGTCCTGGCCGGAAGCGAATTGAGCTCGAGCCGCCGGGCCCGCTGCTTCCAGCGTTCCTCTTGCGGCATGCCTTGCTCTTCGGGCGGGATCGGGCGGAGCTGAGCGCTGTCCTTGTCACGCCGCAACCGCATTGGCCCGGTGCCGCGGTTGGCCTTGACCAGGCCGAGTTCGGGTTGGGCGAGCACTTGCAGCAGTTCGGGCTGGCGACTGGCCAGGCGGATTTCGATCACCCGTCCGGCCATCGCCCGGACTTCGGCCACAACCGCCAGATCTTGGCCGAGCGGTGTACCGCGCTGCGCTGCCATCGCCTGGGTCAAGGCCGCCCGGGCGGTCTCTCCGGTAATCGGGCTGCCATCGGCCCAGGTCCCGTCGCGCAGCCGGAAGATGAAAGACAGCCCATCGTCGGTCACGATCCAGCGATCGGCCAGCGCCGGAACCACCCGGCCCTGATCGTCGAACCCCACCAGCCCCTCGACCGTCGCAGCCCGCAGCAACTGGGCCGCAGCCGGCAAACGCGGGCCGCCGACAAACGCCGCCGCTGACGGGCCGATAACAGCCACTTCAACCGGACGATCGGCGGCTCCAAAGCAGCCGCCCAAGGTCACGGTCAGCGATAACAGGACAATTCGGATGCGGCGCAAGAACATGGCGCGCCGGTCTCTAACCCAATTTTGCCGGGCGGCACAGGTGCCATGCACCCGGCCTGGTCAGATCTTGCGCAATCCGCCGGTTTCTTGCGTGGCCAGCGGCGGACGCACGAAACGCGGCGTGCTGGTTCCTTCGCTGACCGGCGCGCGGGCCAGGCGCGGATCGATCTCTTCGCGAAAGGCGATGCCGCAGCGGTTGTCCTGAACCCAGGCCACCGCCCCTTCGGTCCAACCGAGGTTGCGCAGGTTGACCCAGACCATCTGCCCACGCTGGATCCGCTCTGCGCCATCGGCCATGAGTCCGCCGGCGGAAAGATTGCGCACGCGGATGCGCTGCTCGCTCTCCACCCCATCGATCCGAAGTTCGGCCAGGACGAACAGGCTGTCCCGTCCGACTTGCCGATTTCCGCTATCGCTCATCTTTCGCCTCTATGCCTTGCGCAACCAGCCACCTGCGTGTTCACACGGGCACTGGACGGTCCAATCTCGCCAGAGTTACACTGAAACTGGCAAAAGAGCGGTTAATAGGCGCGCAATAATTTCGCTGGGGAATGAAGCCGCTCAATCGTCGCGGGAAATTTTTTCGCGGCGCTCGTGCGCTTCCTGCGCTTCGACCGTCATGGTCGCGATCGGTCGCGCCGAAAGCCGCCCCAGGCCGATCGGCTCGCCGGTCACTTCGCAATAGCCGTATTCACCTTCCTCGATTCGGCGCAGCGCCGATTCGATCTTGGTGATCAGCTTGCGCTGCCGGTCGCGGGTCCGCAGTTCGATCCCCCAGTCGGTCTCGCTCGAGGCGCGGTCGTTCAGATCGGGCTCGCGGATCGGACCGTCCTGCAGCGATTGCAGGGTGTCCTGCGCGGCCGAAAGGATCAGTTTCTTCCATTCGTGCAGCAGCCGCCGATAATAATCGAGCTGCGCTTCGCTCATATAAGGTTCGTTTTCGCTGGGGGCATAGTCGCCGCCCAGTGCGCGCTTGGCCTTGGCCAGCACATCGATTTCTTCGCCTAGAACGCTTGCCATAAACTCTCCAAACGCAACCGACTGGGTGGGCGGGTCCTGCGGCCTCGGGCGTTCCCGATAGCCGTCCGAAGCCGGTTCGAGCGGGCCTATAGAGGTCCGCAGAATCCCGCACAAGCGGCAATCCGGACGCCCGATAGAATGTTCCGGATTAGGCCGGGATGAACCGCTCCGGACAAATCTTCGGCCCCGTTAACTCTTTGTTGACCACGATCCGTAACTTTGGGGGTGCAAGGCGGGTCAGGACACCCGCCACAAGGGGGTAAGTAAAATGAGCACAGCCTGGATCTCGAATGCCCAGCCGTCGGTTGTCACCGGCCTGGCCATTCCCGCCGACGAAAGCCGCGAAGACCTGCTGGTCGCGAGTTGCCTCGCCGCCGCCGCGCAAGGCGATACCAGCGCCTATTACGATCTCGGCGTCGCCTATTCGACCGGCAGCCACGGGGTCGACTGCGACCTGATCGAGGCCCACAAGTGGTTCAACCTTGCCGCCGTTGCCGGCCATGCCGAAGCGGCGATGTGCCGGGCTGACATCAGCGACGAAATGACCGCCCGTGAGATCGCCGAAGCCCAGCGCCGGGCCCGTGAATGGCTCAGCGCATCAAGCCGCCGTGCCGCCTAACTGTCTTTTTTGAAAGGGGTTCGCGCCGCCAGGTAGTTCTGGTCTGCTGCGACCCCGGCCCGCTCGCGCTCGAGGAACTCCGCGATTGCCTCGCGCAGGCCGGGATGGGCGATCCAGTGGGCCGACCAAGTCTGCACCGGTTCATAGCCGCGCGCCAGTTTGTGGCCGCCTTGTGCCCCGGCCTCGACCCGCGTCAGCCCCAGCCGGATCGCCACGTCGATCGCCTGGTAATAGCACAGCTCGAAGTGCAGGAACGGCTTTTCGATCAGCGCACCCCAGTAGCGGCCGTAGAGCGCATCCGGTCCGATGAAGTTGAGCGCACCGGCGACCGGTTGCCCGTCCAGATAGGCCAGGACCAGCACGATCCGGTCCCCCATCCGCTCCCCGAACAAGGTAAACGCCGCGCGGGTCAGATAGGGCTGGCCCCACTTGCGCGCGCCGGTGTCCTGGTAGAACTGCCAGAACGCGTCCCACTCCGCTTCGCCGATTTCGGCTCCGCTCAAGGCGCGAATCTCGACCCCGTCCTGGGCCGCCGCGCGTTCCTTGCGCAGATCCTTGCGCTTGCGTGACGACAGCGCGGCGAGAAATTCGTCGAAGCTGGCATAGCCGCGGTTGATCCAGTGGAACTGGATATCGCTGCGCGGCAGCCACCCGGCGCGTTCGAACAGCGGCAATTGCTCCGGCGCGATAAAGGTGGCGTGGGCTGAGGACAGACCGTTGCCTTCGCAGACCTGTTCGGCAGCGCGGAGCAGCGGCAGCGCCAAGGCCTCGTCGGCCAGCAGCAGCCGCGGCCCGGTCGCGGGAGTGAACGGCGCGGCGATCTGCAGCTTGGGATAATACTGCCCGCCCGCGCGGTGCCAGGCATCGGCCCAGGCATGATCGAACACATATTCGCCCTGGCTGTGGCTCTTGAGGTAAGCCGGCAGCGCCGCTGCCAGCGTCCCCGCCGCATCGCTTATCACGATCGGCGCGGGCGACCAGCCGGTGCCGGGGCCGACCGAGCCCGAATCCTCCAGCGCGGTCAGGAAGGCGTGGCTCATGAACGGATTGCCGCCGACCAGCGCATCCCACTCCGCCGCAGCCAGCGATCCGACCGAAGAAGCGCCCCTTGCCTCGATCACGCCACGCCGGGTCCTTCGGCAATCGGCGCGTCGGCATAGGCGGTGGTGCGCTCACGGAGTTCGGGCGTGCGCACGGTCCAGGTCAGCACCGGCAGGCCGCGCTGGCGCTGCCCGGCCGCAAACCGGCTCGGCAGGTCGCGGATATCATAGGCGAGGAAATCGGGGCGGGCGAGCCACAGCGCCAGGCGGCGGCGGATCTGGCCGGGCAGCGCCTTGGCATTTTCCTCGGTCACCACCAGGCCGCGCACCGTGTGCGGCGAACGATTGGCGAACCAGCGCACCACCCGGGGATCGAAGCTCATGATCGCATGCGGTCCGGTATAACCTTCGAGCACCCTGCGCACCGCCTGGCACAGCGCTCCGGCGTGCTTGAAACTGGCCCCCCCGGACTTGATTTCGATCAGGATCGGGACCCGGCCCGCCACTTCGTCCAGCATCTGCCGCAGCGTCGGAATCCGGTCCTCGCTGCCCGACAGTTCGATTCGTCCCAGATCCTCGGCCCGGCGTGCGCCCAGCGGGCCGGTCTCGGCGGTCAGCCGGTCGAGCTCGGAATCGTGGAACACCATCGCCTGGCCATCGGCCGAGCGCTGGACATCGCATTCGATCCCCATCCCGCGCGCGATCGCGCCGCGAAAGGCCGAGAGCGAATTTTCCGGTACGCCGGGCAGGTGCAATCCGCGATGGGCATAGGCCACGTTGCCCAGCCAGCCGACCTTGTCCGGCCTTGGCGTGCCCGCCCGCCAGTGATCAAGCAGCGCGAACGGCGACAATCGCATCGACCTCGACCGCGACGCCCAGCGGCAGACACGGCACCCCGACCGCGCTGCGGGCATGCTTGCCGGCCTCGCCAAACACTTCCGCCATCAGTTCCGACGCGCCATTGGCGACCTTGGGCTGGTCGGTGAAATCGGCGGCGGAATTGATGAACGCGCCGAGCTTGACCACCCGTTCGACCCGGTCGAGCGAGCCGAGCGCGGCCTTGAGCTGGGCCAGGATCATCAGCCCGCAGGCCCGCGCTCCCGCGACGCCCTGCTCCAGCGTCAGGTTTTCGCCAAGCCGACCCTTGAGCAGCTGGCCGCCGACGATCGAGACCTGCCCCGAAACGTGGGCAAGACCCCCGGCGATCACGACCGGGACATAGGCCGCAACCGGCGCAGCGGGTTCAGGCAAGGTAATGCCGAGTTCGGCGAGGCGGGCTTCGATGCTCATTTGTGATCTTCCTGAATGCGCGAGAGCAGCCACGGCAAGGCATGCTCCCAGGTGTCGATCCGGGCGTGGGCGTGGCCGGCCTCGAACCCGCAGGTGATGTGCGGGGCCAGGGTCGGTTCACCACATAGGTGAAGACGATCAATATGAGGAACCAATTCGGCTGCCGAGCCGTGGTGCTGGGCCAGGTCGTCGATGAACACCGCCTTCGATGGCTGATACTGTGCGAGGATCGCCTGCAACGCCGGGCCCTTCGGTCCCTGGTTGGTGAACACCGGCAGGTCGATCCCGTGGGCCAGCAGCTGCTGGCGGCGCGGCTCGTTGTGGCGGTCGGTCAGGTTGGTCAGGATCACCACGTCGGCGTGTTCCTTCAGCGTGTTGATCGCCCCGACTGCCCCGGCGATCGGCGATTGCCGGTGCATCTCGTTATCGAAGAACAGCCCGAGCAGTCGCCAGATTTCTTCGGGCGGGACCGGCTTGCCGGTCTCCTTGTCGCGGATCGCTTGGGCAAAATCGTTGCCGACCAGCTTGAACGAAACCGGCTGGGTCTCGTCCAGCCATTGCCCGAACGGGACGATCATGTGCAGCAGCACTTCGTCGCAATCGCTGATGATCAGCGGCCTTGCCATAACCCTACAACCTCTCTCGCGCGGCCATCAGTTCGGCCGGTTCAACCCCCAGATGTTCGGCCGCCGCGATCAGATCGGGCTCGTACTGTCCGAGGAATTCCAGGACCGCGCCGAGTACGCCGGGATCGCCCAGTCCGCCGCGCAGCGCTTCGGGGGTCAGCCCGGTCAGCGCCAGCAGCCGCCCGGCCCGATCCTCGTCGCCCAGCACCCAGCCGAGCGCACCCAGCGCCAGGGCGGCGGGATCGGGAGCGGGGGATTTGGGTTCGCGCAGCAATTGTCACGCCTTCGGGCAGGGGGTAGGGCTGCGCTCATGGCAAAGCGCATCCTGGTTGTCGAGGACAACGACCTCAACCGCAAGCTGTTCTGCGACGTGCTGCGCAGCCAGGGCTATGCGGTCGAACCCTGCGCCGATGGCATGCTCGCGCTCGACGCCGCGCGGCAGTTCGTCCCCAACCTGATCATCATGGACATCCAGCTGCCCAATGTCTCGGGGCTCGACCTGATCGAGGCAGCCAAAAAGGACGCGACGCTCCGCACGATCCCGGTCCTCGCGGTCACCGCCTACGCCGGCAAGGGCGACGAGGAACGGATCCGCGACGCGGGGGCAGAAGGGTATCTGGCCAAGCCGGTCTCGATCGGCCCGTTCATGGCGGCGGTAAAGGGGTTGGTGGAGAAGGCGGTGGTTTGAAGCAGATGCACTGCCGTCCTGGATTTCCGCGAAAAGTTGACGACTTGGATGATTTGGGACAGATTCACCGGATGGACCGGCAATCTGTTATCAACCGTCTGAACAGCAATCGAGCCAGTCTCGAAGCGCTTGGCCTTGCCCGGATTTCCTTGTTTGGTTCGACGGCTCGCGGCCAGGCAACCGACGCTTCAGACATCGATCTGGCAATTACGCTCGACCGCGACAGCAAGATCGACCTGTTCGGCTTGGCGGCAATAAACGACAGACTGTCGCGCTTGCTTGGCTCGCCGGTCGATCTGATCATCGAGCCTGCTCGCAGCGCCCGGTTGCAGGCGCAAATCGATCGGGACCGACTGCGTGTCTACTGAGCGCGAAGCGTTGCGTTTAATGGACATTGCCGACAACATCGATCGGATTGCGAGCCATGTCGCCGGGCTCGACCTCGCTGCGTTCCAGGCCGACCCCAAGACTATCGACGCAGTCGAGCGGTGCCTGCAGCGGATTACCGAGGCGGTCATCAAGATCGGCCCTGAACGGATGGCCGAAATCTCACCGAGAACGCCGGTCGACGCGGTGCGAGGGCTCGGCAACCTGCTTCGCCACGATTACGATCAGGTCGATCTCGGGATCATCTGGCGGACAATCCAGCAAGGCTTGCCTGAATTGCGGGCTGATTGCCTGCGGGCCTTGGGCTAGGCAGCCCAAGCAAGCTTGGCTATTGACTCACTTGAGCGAGGCCAATGCAACCGCGCCGCTTTTCCGCCCCATTCATCGGCCATTGCGCCGCCAGACTTCAATCGGAGCATAATACCCATGGATCGCGCCGCTACCGCCGAAAAGATCGCCGCCCTGATCGAGCCCTTCAACAAGAAGGGCGTCGAAATCGCGGATTCCAGCACCTTTGCCGGCGATCTGGAATTCGACAGCCTGACCGTGATGGATTTCGTCGCCGCGATCGAGGATGAGTTCGACATCATCATCAGCATGAACCAGCAGGCCGAGATCGAGAATTACGGCCAGCTGATCGATGCCGTGGTGAAGCTGCAGGGGTAGATTCCGCCCCTACCCGCAGGGGAGGGGCAACGGAGACTTGGCAGCGTGCTGCCTAGTCGCAGTGGGGTGGGGGTTCGACGCTGGCGTGGAACCCCCACCCCAACCCCTCCCCGCCGGGGAGGGGCTTTCAGATACAAAAACTGGGTGTTCGCATGACCGACCTCTTTTCCAAATTCGACCCGCTGATCGAACAGCGCCGCGCGCTGCTTTCGACTGGCCTGACCGATCCGTTCAACCTGGTGATGGAAAAGGTCGTCTCGCCAACCGAGGCGATCTGCAACGGGCGGCAGACGATCCTGCTCGGCACCTACAACTACATGGGGATGACCTTCGATCCCGACGTGATCGCGGCGGGCAAGCAGGCGCTCGACGATTTCGGCGCGGGGACCACCGGCAGCCGCGTGCTCAACGGCACCTATGCCGGGCACCGCGCGGTCGAGGAGGCACTCAAGGAATTCTACGCCATGGACCACGCCATGGTGTTCTCGACCGGGTATCAGGCCAACCTCGGGATCATCAGCACGATCGCCGGCAAGGGCGATTACATCGTGCTCGATATCGACAGCCACGCCAGCATTTGGGACGGCTGCAAGCTGGGCGATGCCGAAGTGGTGCCGTTCAAGCACAACGACATCGAGGCGATGGACAAGCGGCTCGGCCGGATCCCCGAAGGCGCCGGCAAGCTGGTGATCCTTGAAGGGGTCTATTCGATGCTCGGCGATATCGCCCCGCTGAAGGAAATGATCGCGGTCGCCAAGAAGCACGGCGCGATGGTGCTGGTCGACGAGGCGCATTCGATGGGCTTCATCGGCCCCAACGGCCGCGGCGTGGCCGAGGACCAGGGCTGCCTGCAGGATGTCGATTTCGTGATCGGCACTTTCTCCAAGTCGGTCGGCACGGTCGGGGGCT
>CALCQB010000096.1 GCA_937897535.1 uncultured Novosphingobium sp.
ATCGCCTGCCAGGTCAAGTAACGCGATAATCCACACGGATTGCAGCGGCGGCGCTTGCACAAGCGCCGCCTAGCTGCGACTTTCGGCTCACCATGACGCCTGCAATCTTCGGCCTTTCCGGATTGGTGCTGACCGCCGACGAGCGGGCGTTTTTCCGTGAGGCCGATCCGGCGGGCTACATCGTGTTCGGTCGCAACGTCGAAAGCCGCGAACAACTGCGCGCGCTGACCGATCAGCTGCGGGCGATCCATGGGCGCGAGCAGTTGCTGATCACGATCGATCAGGAAGGCGGGCGGGTCCAGCGGATGAAACCGCCGGTCTGGAACCAGTATCCCGCCGGTGCAGCCTTCGACCGGCTCTATGATCTGGCCCCGGCCAGCGCGATCGAGGCGGCCCGCGCCAATGCCGAGGCGCTGGGGATCGATCTGGCCGAAGTCGGGATCACCTGCACCCATGCTCCGGTCCTCGATGTCCGCCAGGAAGGCGCGCACGACGTGATCGGCGATCGCGCGCTGGGGCACGAGCCGCTGCGGGTCGCCGCGCTGGGCCGGGCGGTGCTCGACGGGCTCGGCCGGGCCGGGGTGGCGGGCACGATCAAGCATATGCCGGGCCACGGCCGGACCACCTGCGATACCCACAAGGCGATGCCGACCGTAAGCGCGGACGAAGCCGAGCTTGAGGCCGATCTCGCCCCGTTCCGGGCGCTCAACCAGGCTCCGTCGGGGATGACCGGGCACCTCAAGTTCACCGCCTGGGATACCGAAAACCCGGCCACCCAATCGCCGTTCATCATCAGGGAGATCATCCGCGGGCGGATCGGCTTCGACGGGCTGTTGATCACCGACGATCTCGACATGGAAGCGCTGTCCGGTACCGTGCCCGAACGCGCCGAAAAGGCCGTCGCGGCGGGCTGTGACATCGCGCTCAATTGCTGGGCCAAGATGGCCGACATGACCGGCATCTGCGAACGCCTGCCAGTGATGGGCGAGAAAACCGCAGAGCGGCTGGCGCGAACGCTCTCATTCACCCGGCTTGACGGGGCGAGCGGGGACCAGGCGGCGCTGATCGCCAAGCGCGATGCGCTGCTGGCCTTGGCGGGGACGGCGGCATGAGCGAGGACGGCCTGATCGACTCGCCCGCGATCACGTTCGCCGAGGACGAATGGCAAGGCGTTGCCACTGCCGCCACCGACGATGCCGCGCTCTATTTGGAACTCGACGGCTGGGAAGGCCCGCTCGACCTGCTGCTCGATCTGGCCCGGCGGCAGAAGGTCGACCTGCGGCGGATCTCGATCCTCGATCTGGTCGACCAGTACCTGACCTATATCGAGCAGGCCGAGGCGCTGCGGCTCGAACTGGCGGCGGACTATCTGGTGATGGCGGCGTGGCTCGCCTACCTCAAATCGTCCTTGCTGCTGCCGCGTGACGAGCAGGCCGATCCATCGCCTGAGGAACTGGCACTGCGGCTGCAACTGCGGCTCCAGCGGCTGGCGGCGATGCGCGATGCGGCGGCGCGGGTGATGGGACGCGACCGGCTCGGCCGCGATGTGTTCGCTCGCGGTGCGCCCGAAGGGCTGCGGGTCGATCGCAAGAACCTGTGGCAGTGCGATTGGTTCGCGCTGGTCCAGGCCTATGGCCAGGTCAAGGCGCGCACCCAGCCAGTGGTCCACATGGTCCGCGACCGGATGGTGATGACGCTCGATTCGGCGCTGTCGCGGGTTTCGGCAATGCTCGGGGTCAATCTCGACTGGATGGAACTGCGCGATTTCCTGCCGCCGCACGCCGATCCCAAGCTGCGCCGCTCGGCCATGGCCTCGAGCTTTGTCGCCGCGCTCGAATTGGCCCGGCTGGGCAAGGCCGAGCTGCAGCAGGACCGGGTGTTCGGCCCGCTGATGCTGCGCGGGATCAAGCCATGACCGGTCCATTGCCTTCCCGGCCGGACGATCTGGTCCGCGCGGTCGAGGCAACGCTGTTTGCCGCCGAGGAACCGATGAGCGCCGAGGCGATTTCGGTTCATCTCGGCGGGGCAAGCGTCAAGGACGCGCTGGCCGAACTGGCCGAGCTTTACCGCGAACGCGGGGTGCAACTGGTCGAGCGCGGCAAGCGCTGGCATTTCCAGACCGCACCCGATCTCGCCCACTTGCTCCGGCGTGAGCGCGAAGAGACCCGCCGCCTGTCGCGCGCCGCCACCGAAGTGCTGGCGATCGTCGCCTATCACGAGCCGGTCAGCCGGGCCGAGATCGAATCAATCCGCGGGGTCCAGACCGCCAAGGGCACGCTCGACGTGCTGATGGAAGCCGGCTGGGTCCGGATCGTCGGTCGCCGCGAAGTGCCGGGGCGGCCGGTGATCTATGCTACCACCCCCGATTTCCTGACTCATTTCGGGCTGGAGAGCCGCCGCGACCTCCCGGGGATCGACGAATTGCGCGCTGCCGGACTGCTCGACCCGGTCGAGGACGCGCTGGCGGCAGCGATGGAGACCCCCGGCGAGGCCGAGGCCGAGCAGGCCGATCTCGCCGACGAGGAATCGGCGGACTGACTCGCAATAGCTGGTGCAATCGCCTACATGGGATGAAACAGGGATAACGGGCGCTGCCCCGTACCGCGTTCAGGAGTGTTTCGATGTTCGGTCTTGGTGGAATTGGTCATTGGGTGATCCTCGCCCTGGTGGTGCTGGTGCTGTTCGGGCGCGGTCGGATTTCCGAAATGATGGGTGATTTCGGCAAGGGTATCAACAGCTTCAAAAAGGGCCTGTCCGAAGGCGAAGAGGTCAAGCCGCAAGCCCCGGCGAGCCAGATTCCCCCGCCCCCTCCGGCCGGGCAGGCGACGATCAACGGTGAGACCGTGATCGACCCGACTCAGAACCAGCCCAAGTAATCCGCCGCGCCTGCGCGGGGAGACGCCATGTTCGATATCGGCTGGGATGAAATGCTGCTCACCGCGATCATTGCGATCGTGGTGATCGGGCCCAAGGATTTGCCGCGCGCGCTGCGGACCGCCGGGCAGTGGATCGGCAAGATCCGCCGGGTCTCGGGGCATTTCCGCTCGGGGATCGAATCGATGATCCGCGAGGCCGAGCTCGAGGAAATGGAAAAGAAGTGGCGCGAGCAGAA
>CALCQB010000097.1 GCA_937897535.1 uncultured Novosphingobium sp.
AGGCAATGTCGATCCCGCTGGCGATCACGCCGATGGTTCCGCCAGCGAGTGCCGCACGGTGCGCCGCTCCGTCGATCCCGCGCGCCAGCCCGGAAACCACCACAAAGCCCGCATCGGACAGCTCGCCTGCAAACTGCCGCGCCAGCTTGACCGCCGCGGCCGAGGCGTTGCGCGCGCCGACGATCGCCACGCAGGGCCGCGCGCCGAGTGCCGCATCGCCCCGGCAGGTCAGGATCGGCGGGGCGCTGTCCAGCTCGCCCAGCATGGCGGGATAGTCCGCGCCGTCGTGAAACAGATAGCGCGCCCCGGCCGCGCGTACCGCGCTGACTTCGCGCACCACCCGGTCTTCCGGCGCAATCCGGTATTGCCCGCCGCCGCGCGCGGCGAGATCGGGCAAGGCCTCAAGCGCCAAGACCGCCGTGCCGAACCGGCGCAGCAGCTGATGGTAGGAAACCGGGCCGATATTGGGCGAACGCAGCAGGCGGATCCGCGCAAAGGCTTCCTCCTGTGACAGCGCGGTCATCAGCCCTTTTGCCCCACCTTGGGCTCAGTTCCGGCGCGCAGCCGGGCGATGTTGTCGCGGTGAAGCCAGATAACCAGCGTAGCGATCAGGCCAAGGACAGGTAACAGTTCCTGACGGCCCAGAAAAATCGCAGCCATCGGGGCGGCTACTACTGCGGCCATGCCAGCAGCAGACGAAAACCGTGTTGCCGCAAGAACCACCAGCCAGACCGCCGCATAGGCCAGTCCAAGCGGCCAACCGAGCGCCAACGAGACCCCCAGCGTTGTCGCTACGCCCTTGCCGCCCTTGAACTTCAGCCAGACCGGGAAGCAGTGGCCCAGCACCGCCCCCAGCGCGGCCAGCGGTGCACCTAGGCCAGTCAATGGGGTAGGAATTGCGAACAGCCGCAAGGCTAGCCAGACCGCCAGGAAACCCTTGGCACCATCGAGCAGCAGGGTAGCCGCTGCCAGCCCCTTGTTCCCGGTGCGCAGGACATTCGTGGCGCCGATATTGCCCGAACCGATGCTCCGCAGGTTTCCCTCACCGAACAGATTTGTCAGGATCAGCCCGAACGGGATGGAGCCAAGTAGATATCCTAGCGCAAGTGCGTACAAACCTTCCATCCCGCTACCTTTCCTTTTGCCGGTACACGTAGCTACAAGGGGGCGTGCTTAACAAGCGCGGTTTTGGGGGATGCCACGGAAATGGATGGGAGTGCGCCGATCCTGCTGTTCGATTCGGGCGTCGGCGGTCTGTCGGTGCTGGCCGAACTGCGCAAGGCGTTGCCCCAGGCGCCGGTGATCTATGCCGCCGACAATGGCGGGCTGCCTTATGGCACCAAGACCGAGGCCGAAGTCGCCGCGCGGGTCTGCGGGCTGCTCGGGCGGATCAGCGAGCGTTATCGCCCGCGGCTGATCTGCATCGCCTGCAACACCGCCTCGACCATTGCGCTGGCGATGGTCCGCGACGTGCTCAATGTTCCGGTGGTCGGTACGGTCCCGGCGATCAAGCCCGCAGCGGAACTCACCCGCAGTGGCACGATCGGCCTGCTCGGCACCGCCGCGACGATCCGCCAGCCCTACGTCGACCGGCTTGCCGCCGAATTCGCTGCGGACAAGACCCTGCTGCGCATTGCGGCGGGCGAACTGGTTGGCGCGGCTGAAGCGAAGTTGCGCGGACAGCCGGTCGATCCGGCGGTCTTTGCCCGCGCCGCAGCCGGTCTGCGCGACCAGCCCGGTGGCGCGGCGATCGATACCGTGGTGCTGGCCTGCACGCATTTCCCGCTGGTTCAGGCCGAGCTGGCGACCGCTTTCGGCCCCGGCGTGCGCTTCGTCGATGGCTCGGCCGGAATCGCGCGGCGGATCGTTGACTTGACCAATGGCCAGGACTTCGCCCGCGCCCGCCCCGATTTCGCGCTGTTCACCAAGCCGCAGCCCGAACTGGCGCTGTTGGCCCAAGTGCTGACCAGCTATGGCCTGGACAGCATGGAGGTGCTGACATGACCCGCCGCCTCAACTGGTTCCTGCTGGCCTTGGTGGTGCTGGTCGGCCTGCCGTTCTACTGGCTGTTGCTCGACAACCGCCCCGGCGCGGCTCAGGCCAAGCCCGTGACGATCGCGCAATTGCGCCAGCTGGCTGCGACATATCCGGGCGCTGCCCCCAAGGCCGTCGAGCTGGAGCTGGTCGCGTTCCGGCGCCTGCCCGGCGATCTGTTTGCGGCGGGAATCGGGCTCAAGCGGCGGTTGATCGGGGTGATGGCGTGGCGGCTGCCGGTCGAAGGTCAGGATCCGATCATGATCGACAGCGGCATGAACGGCGCTGCGGCCCAGGAAATGGGGATGGAGCATTTCGATCCCGCCGCCTGGGTCAAAGTGCAACGCGCGCTCGGTCAGGCTTCGCTGGTGCTGATCACCCACGAACACGCCGATCACCTTGGCGGCATCGTCAGCCTGGGCAATCGCGAGCTGCTGGCCCGGGTCAGGTTCAACGCCAATCAGCTCCCCGGAAACCGCTGGACCGACCTGCTGAAATGGCCGTCCGGTGAATTGCTCAAGCCCGCGATTGTCGGCCCCGCTCCGGTTGCCGTCGCCCCTGGGGTGGTGGTGATCCCCGCCCCCAGCCATACCGCCGGATCGCAGATGGTATTCGTCCGACTGGCCGATGGCCGCGAATACCTGTTTACCGGCGATATCGCGACCTTGGCGCAAAGCTGGCAGCAACTGCGGGCCCGCTCGCGCCTGGTTGGTGACTATCTGGCCCCGGAAGACCGGGCCGAGGTTTTTGCGTGGTTGTTGACGATCCGCGCGCTCAAGGCGCAGGCCCCGGCGCTGGTGGTGCTGCCGGGTCATGACTTCGAATGGGTAATCGATCCACACAACAAGACCGGAGTCCGGCAGGGTTTCAGTCCCGCGTCCGATTGATCCAGAGCAATGCGATTGGACTGGCAATCCGCCAAGGCTTGGCGTAGAGCGCGCCGAAACACGGCGGCCAGCCGGGGGAACCCAGTCACGTGAACTACGACCACATCTTCGATGCAGCGATCGAGCGGCTCCATTCCGAGGGCCGTTACCGGGTGTTCATCGACATCCTGCGCAACAAGGGGGCCTATCCCA
>CALCQB010000098.1 GCA_937897535.1 uncultured Novosphingobium sp.
CGCGTTGACCCAGTCCCAGCGCACGGTCAGGTTGAAGCGCATGCCCTGGCGGCGCCGGGGATCGAGGAAGGTCGGCAGTTCGGCGCCGGCCAGCGCGCTGCCGATGCCGCGCTCGACGCGCTCGGGCGCAACCGCCGAGGTCGGATCGACGCGCAGCCAGCCTCGGCTTGCCAGCCAGACCTCGGTCCAGGCATGGGCGTCGCTCTGGCGGACGATCCAGTAGTCGCCGATCGCGTTCTTCTCGCCGCCTTGATAGCCGGTGACGATCCGGGCCGGGATGCCGGCGGCGCGCATCAGCACCGCGAAGCTCGACGCGTAGTGCTCGCAGAAGCCGCGCCGGGTGTCGAACAGAAAGGCGTCGACCGGATTGCGGCCGAGCACCGCAACCTTGGCCCCCAGTTCGGCATAGCGCTTGGCGATGCCCAGGTTGATCCCGCTGGTCCCGCCGGCGATGAAGGCAACCTTGCCGTCGAGCAGGCCGTCCTTGAAGGGTGAAGTCATTTTGTCGTTCCTTTAGCGGGGGGCCATGCGGATCGCGCCGTCAAGGCGGATGCACTGGCCGTTGAAATAGGAATTGCGCGCCAGTTCGAGCGCGAGGCTGCCGAATTCCTCGGGCTTGCCAAGGCGCTTGGGGAACGGCACCGAGGCGGCCAGACTGTCGAGCACGTTCTGCTTGGCCCCCAGCATCAGCGGGGTGGCAAAGATCCCCGGCATGATCGAGTTGACCCGGATGCCGAGATCGGAAAGATCGCGCGCCATCGGCAGGACCAGACCATTCACACCTGCCTTGGCCGAACCGTAGATGATCTGGCCGATCTGCCCGTCCTGCGCCGCGACCGAAGCGGTCAGGGTAATGCAGCCGCGTTCGCCGTCTTCCAGCGGTTCAAGGTTCGCCATGCCTTCGGCCGAGAGCGAGGCGATCCGATAGCTGGCGACGAGAATTCCCTGGACGCCGTAGATGTAGTCCTCGGTCGAGAGCCGCTTCAATTTGCCAGCTTCCTTGTCCCAGGCCAGCGTCTTGCCGCGCCGGCTGGTCATCGCGCAGTGGACCGTGATCCGTTCCTGCCCATGCGCAGCGCGGGCCTTGGCGAAACCGTCGATCACCGATTGCTCGTCGGTGATGTCGACCTTGCAGAACAGTCCGCCGATCGCCTTGGCGACTTCTTCGCCCTTCTCGGCGTTGACGTCGAACACCGCCACCTTGACGCCGACGGCAGCCAGCGCTTCGGCGGTAGCCCGGCCCAGGCCCGAAGCCCCGCCGGTGACGACGGCGGCAGTCGAAGAATCGATCCGCATTGCATGCTCTCCCAACATTTAATCGCTCGATTAATGACGCGGGCATTGACCTTGGGCAAGCACAATTCCAGCATGGGGCAAGCCACCGGGAGACAGACGATGACCGCTACCGCAGCATGGGGCGCAACAGCCGCCGATTCAGGGCTGAATCCGTTCAGCATCGACCGCCGGGAACTGCGCGACGAGGACGTCGCGATCGACATCGCCTATTGCGGGGTGTGCCATTCGGACCTGCACGTCGCCCGCAACGATTGGGGCCGAAGCAGCTATCCGTTCGTGCCGGGGCATGAGATCGTCGGCACGGTCCGGGCAGTCGGCAAGGGCGTCAGCAAGTTCAAGCCAGGTGACCGGGTCGCGATCGGCACCGTGGTCGACAGCTGCCGCAAGTGCGATTCGTGCGCGGACGGCGAGGAAAACTATTGCCGCGAAGGCGTGACCGGCACGTACAACAGCAAGGACCGGATCGACGGCAGCCCGACCTATGGCGGCTATTCCACGGCAATCGTGGTGGCCGAACCTTATGTGCTGCGGCTGCCCGACAGCCTCGACATGGCCGCCGCCGCGCCGCTGCTGTGCGCCGGGATCACCACCTGGTCGCCGCTCCGCAACTGGAACGTCGGACCCGGCTCGAAGGTCGGCGTGGTCGGGCTCGGCGGGCTCGGCTACATGGGGGTGAAGTTTGCCAAGGCGCTCGGCGCCGAAGTGACGATGATCACCACCTCGCCAGCCAAGGGCGATGACGCGAAGAAGCTCGGCGCGGACCACGTTCTGGTCTCGACCGACAAGGCGGCGATGAAGGCGGCGGGGCGCAGCTTCGATTTCCTGCTCGATACCGTGCCGGTCCAGCACGATGTGACGCCGTACCTGATGCTGCTCGACCGCAAGGGTGTGCTGTGTCTGGTCGGGATGATCGACATGATGCCCGGGTTCCATTCGGGACTGCTGCTGGGCGGACAAAAGGCGGTGGCCGGATCGGGCGTCGGCGGGATCGCGCAGACCCAGGAGATGCTCGATTTCTGCGCGGAGCGAGGCATCGTCTCGGAGATCGAGATGATCGCGATGGACCAGATCAACCACGCCTACGAACGCATGGAGAAAGCCGACGTGAAGTACCGCTTCGTGATCGACATGAGCACGCTGTGACTCACACCGTCGATCTCTACTGGTCGTTCCGCAGCCCCTATTCGTACCTCGTCGTGCCCAGGCTGCTCGAGCTGGAGCGCGATTGGGACGCCGCAGTCAACGTCCGTCCGGTCCTGCCGATCGCGGTGCGCCAGCCCGATTTCTTTGCCAATGCCGATCCTCTATGGACCAGCTACCTGATGCGGGACTGCGTGCGCAGCGCCGAATTCGCCGGAATGCCGCTGCGCTGGCCGCGACCCGATCCGGTGCTGATGGACTTCGCGACCCGGACCTATCCCAGCGAGCAGCCGCATATCCACCGCCTGACCCGGCTCGGCGCGCTGGCGGCAGAACGGGGCAAGGGCCTCGCTGTGCTGCGCGCGGTCAGCCACCTGATCTGGTCGGGCGAAGTGGACGGCTGGCATGAGGGCGATCATCTGGCCCGGGCCTTTGGCGATGCCGGATGCGACCTCGCCGAAATGGACGCGGTCCAGGCCGCCCAAGCCGACCGGCTCGACGCGGTGATCAAGCAGAACGAGGCCGACCAGCGCGCCGGCGGGCACTATGGCGTGCCGCTGATGGTCTACGAAGCCGAACCGTTCTTCGGGCAGGACCGCTATGACCAGCTGGTCTGGCGGATGCGGCAGAAGGGGATGGCGGCGCGCTAGCCGCGCCGCTGCGGTGCCTTGGTGAAGCTCCACCCGTCGGGCATCACCCGGGCCACGAGATTGCCGATCGAGGCGGGCTGACGCGCCACCAGACTATCGAATAGCCGCGCTACCGCTGCGCCGCGCGGAGCCTCGCCATCGAGCTCGGTAACGATCCGCGCCAATACCCGCAGCGCGACCGCGCGCGGGGCCGCCGGGCGATAGGTCAGCCCCATCGGGCCCTTGCGCACCGCCTCGGTCCATTCGCGGGCGGCGGCCCAATCGAGCGCCGCGTCGGCATCGGCCAGATGCGCGGCGCTTTGGGCCAGCGCGGGAACGTCGAGCCAGTTGGCCGCAGCAATCGCCTTGCGGATCCGGGCGCGGTCGAACCGGTCGTCACTGTTGGAAGGATCGCGCACCGGCTCTAGCCCGGCTGCCTCCACCACGACCGCCAGCTCGCTCCGCCGCCAGCCAAGCAGGGGGCGCAGCAGCGGCAAGCGCGTTTCCGGGACCAAGCCGCGCGAACGCACCCCAGCCAGACCGGCCACCCCACTACCCCGGCCCAGCCGCATCAGCAGCGTCTCGGCCTGGTCATCGGCGTGATGCGCGGTGAGCAATGCTGCGAGCCCTTCGCGCGCCATCCAGGCCGCCAGCGCAGCATAGCGCGCGGCGCGGGCATTGGCCTGGACATTGCCCGGCTCGACCGTGACTTGCAGCACCGCATGGGGAACCTCAAGTTCGCTGCAGGTTGCTGCGACGAAGGCGGATTCGGCCGCACTTTCCGCGCGCAGTCCGTGATCGACCGTTGCCGCCGCGATCCGCCCCGGCAAAGCAGCGTGGGCCAGCAGCAACAAGGCGAGACTGTCCGGCCCGCCCGAAACCGCCACCCCCAGTCGCCCCTCGCCTGGCCAGAGCGCGGCAAGGTCGGCCGCAAACCGGGCCGTCAGTGCAGGATCAGGCGCTGTCCCGGCCAAGGCACGCCATCATGCCGGGCACTTCAGCCCGCCCTTGGTCGCGGTGTACTGCACCTTGAGGCGGCCGGCCGCCTCGGCCGGAAATTCGCGGGCGAACTGGTCGAGCGCGACGCAGGCCCGGCCGGTGTCCTTCATCTGGCGCATCGATTCAGCCAGGTACAACACCGAGTCCGGGGCGCGATCGCCCTTCGGGTTGGCCTTGTAGTTCTGCAGGAACCAGCTCGCCGCTTCGCGCGGGTTGCCTTCGTCGAGGTACGACCGGCCGAGCAGGTTGCGGGCGTAGGAGCCACGGCTGTGCTTGGGATACTTGCTCAGGAACAGCTTCAGTTGCTGCTGCGCCTCAGGCTGGAATTTCGCTTCCCACAGGCGGTAGCCATAGGAATATTCATCGTCACCCGGATCATCGGTCTGCGGCTTTTCCACCGCGCGGACCGCGGCGAGCCGCTTGGCCGAAGGATCCGCAGGCTTGGTCACGGTCACCGCCGGCTTCGGCGCGGGCGTCACCACCGGAGCAGCGGTCGAGGCCCCGCCGGTCATTGCCGCGGTGTTGCTGCCGACCGCCGAGGTGCTGGCCGGATCGCCAGTGGTCTTGCCGGCTTCGACGGTAGCCAGCCGGGCTTCGAGCTTGTCGATCCGGTTGCGGTCTTCCTCGACCTGCGCGGTCAGCCGCGAAACCTGGCCTTCGAGCGAATCCATCCGGGTCAGCATATCGGCGTTGGGATTGGTCGCCGGGGTTCCACCAACCGAGGTGCCGGTTGCCGTGGGCTGCAGCTGCGGGAAGAACCGCCCGTCGCCGCCCGGGAACACCACCCGCTGCAACGCCGAAATCTCGGATTCAACCTTGCGCATGCGGGTTTCGAGGCTGGTATCGGCTGCGCTTTGGGCCAGCGCCGGAGCGGCGATCGCCAGGCTCATGGCAACCAGCAGCGGCTTGTTGCGGATCAAATGCTTCATCGTATCTTCGTCCATCCCGGGGATCGTCTTGACGCGCCCATGCGCCAGCCTGTCCGAACTGGCGATGAACCGGACTGGCGGTTTAGCCGGGGTCGGTCGCTGCTGTCGAGGCTGCGGGCCAAGCTATCCGCAGGCTAGAGCCGGTCCTGGTCAGGTTGCCGCCGGTGTGGGTGCCGGCACCGCCGGCGCGTCGCTTGGCACCGCTGCAGGGACCGATGCCGCTGCGGTGGGCGCTGCTACAGAAACACTGCGCCGCTCACGCGGGCGATCAAGCGCTGGACGGGGTTGCTCCTGCGCCATCGCGACTGGCCCGGCTTGCGGGGTCGGCGTCGCTGCGGCGGTGCCGCGCGCCAGCAAGGCGGCGGCGGTTACCGGCACGTCGCGGATCGATTTCTGCGTGTCCGACAGCTTGGCGACCGGCTGACCGCCGATCGTGATGGCCAGGGCATCGGGCCGCGCGGTCGCGAGCCGGACATCGGCCTGATCGGTCGGCAGGGTCCAGCTTTCGCCTTGGGCCAGTTCCTTCTGGAACAGCTGATTGCCGGCCGCGTCGGTGAACTTGACCCAGACCTTGGGTTGCAGCGCGGTAAAAACCACCAGACCGGAGGGAGCAGGCGCGGGCGCAACGGCGGCCTCGGTTGCGGCCGAGGCGGCGGTTTCCTCGGCCACGATCGACGGCAGGCTCATCCCCGGAGCAATCATCGAGCGGTAGAGGAAAAACACCGCGATCAGCACAGCGACAATCCCCAGCGCGGCGAGCCAGACCAGCCGGCTGCCGGGAATTCGGGCCGGATCGCCGGGTTCAAAGGTCTGGATGCCCCGGCGCGGTTCGACAATCTCGTGCTCGGCCAGTTCGCTGCGGACCATGTCGCCGATTTCCTGCGGGTCGAGCCCGAGCGCCTTGGCATAGGAACGCGAAAAGCCCAGCGCATAAGGCCGGGCCGGCAAGGCAGCAAAGTCGCCAGCCTCGATCGCGGCCAGATGACGTTCGGGAATTTTGGTAATGTCAGCGATCTGGGCGCGGCTCAGCCCCGCGTTCTCGCGCGCACGCAACAGCCGCGCACCGGCATTATCCAGAGGCAATTCGGCCTCCGCCACTTCAGTCTCCGACATTACGACCCCAACGTTGCAACCTGGTATTCCAGTCGCGCCGGAACTTCGCCCATTGCGTAACAGAGTCAACGGAATTCAGGGGCGTTCATTCCAATCATTCGGCAGGATGGCCGGGAAATGTGACGGGCCGGTGCAGCCGGTCGAAATCCGCCGCTCAGTCGGCCTCGATCCCGCGTTCGGCGGCCCAGGCGGCCAGCGCCTCGCGCAGGTTGGGCGGCGGGGCAGCGAGCCACTGGTTCATCGCGGCAGTGATCTCGGGCAGGTCGACCTTGCGGACCAGCTCCTTGATCGGTCCGACGCTGGCCGGGGTGATCGACAGCCGATGGATGCCGATCCCGAGCAAGGCCAGCGCCTCGAGCCGGCGTCCGCCCATTTCACCGCACACGGTCACATCGACCGGATGACCGACCAGGTTCAGCTGGACCCGCTTCAGGAACCGCATGATCGAGGGTGAGAGCCAATCGTAGCGTTCGGCCAGTTTGGGGTTGGCGCGGTCAGCCGCGAACAGGAACTGGGTCAGGTCATTGGTCCCGATCGACAGGAACGACAGCCGGGGCGCGAGTATGTCGAGTTGCTCGGCCAGCGCGGGCACTTCGAGCATCGCGCCATACCGGACCGCTTCGGGCAGCAGCTTTTTCTGGCCCTTGAGGAACTGGCGCTGGGTTTCGAACACGGCCACCGCCGCATCGAATTCCCACGGCTCGGACACCATCGGGAACATCACGTTGAGGGTGCGTCCAGCCGCCGCCTCGAGCAAGGAGCGGGCCTGAACCTTGAGCAGCCCTTCGCGTTCGAGCGCGACGCGCAGCGCGCGCCAGCCCATCGCCGGGTTTTCCTCATGCTCGCCGTCGTTGTGGCGCAGGTACGGCAGCACCTTGTCGCCGCCGATATCGACGGTGCGGAACACCACCGGTTTGTCCCCGGCCGCATCGAGCACGTCGCGGTACAGCCGGGTCTGGCGCTCGCGCGCCGGGAGCGTGGCCGAAACCAGGAACTGGAATTCGGTCCGGAACAGCCCGACCCCGTCGGCCCCGGCCAGCGCCAGGTTGGGCATGTCGTCGCGCAGGCCCGCGTTCATCATCACGGTGATGCGGGTGCCATCGCGGGTGAACGGCTCGACATCGCGCAGTGCGGCATAGGCTGCAGCCCGCTCCTTGCTCTTGACGAAGCGCAGGTCGAACGCCTCGACCATCGCGTCGAGCGGGCGGACGGTCGCCTCGCCCTTGTCGGCATCGAGCAGCAGCAGGTCGCCGTCGCGGACCACCCCGCGCAAACTGCGGACCCGGCCGAGCACCGGGATCCCCATCGCCCGGGCGACGATCACCACGTGCGCGGTGAGCGAGCCTTCCTCGAGGATCACGCCCTTGAGCCGCCGCTTGTCATATTCGAGCAGTTCGGCCGGACCCAGATTGCGGGCAATCAGGATCGTGTCATGCCGCAGCCCTTGCGAAGCCGCGGTGCCCATCTGGCCCGAAACGATCCGCAGCAGCCGGTTCGACAGATCTTCGAGATCGTGCATCCGGTCGGCCAGCAAGGGATCGTCGATCTGGCGCATCCGCATCCGGGTGCGCTGCTGGACCCGCTCGATCGCCGCCTCGGCGGTCAGGCCGCTGTCGATCGCCTCGATGATCCGGCGGCTCCAGCCTTCGTCGTAGGCGAACATCTTGTAGGTCTCGAGCACTTCCTCATGCTCGCCCCCCACGCCGAATTCGGCCTGGCTGGCCATCCGGTCGATCGATTCGCGCATCTTGTCGAAGGCGAGGTAAACGCGCTGCAGTTCGGCATCGCGATCGTCGGCCATGACGTGTTCGATCGTGATCCGCGGCTGGTGAAACACGGCATTGCCGGCCGCCAGGCCCTTGACCAGGATCAGGCCGGGAAGGCGGGCCGGTCCGGTCTGTTGCGGGCCGAGCGCGACGTCTTCGTCATCGATCAGCCCGGCGTTGGAGATCAGCTCCGACAGGACCATCGCCACAGTCTGCAGCGCCTCGATCTCAACCTCGTCATAACGGCGCGGGTCGGCGTGCTGGACGCACAACACCCCGACCGCGCGTTCGCGCCGGACGATCGGCACCCCGGCGAACGAGTGGAACTTTTCCTCGCCGGTTTCGGGGCGGTAGGAAAAGTCCGGGTGCGCGGTCGCTTCGGCCAGGTTGAGCGTTTCGATATTGTCGGCAATCGTCCCGACCAGCCCCTCGCCCACCCCCATCCGGGTGACGTGGACCGCTTCCTGCGCCAGCCCCTTGGTGGCGAACAGTTCGAGCATCCCTTCGCGCAGCAGGTAAACCGAGCAGACCTCGCTATCGAGGCCCGCGCCGATCACCTCGACCACGGTGTTGAGCTTGGCCTGGGCGTGACTGCGCGAGGCCATCACATCGTGCAGGCGCGTCAGGATGGTGCGGGCGGCAGAGACGGCGCTGGTGATGGTCATGAGCGCAGCCTAACCCATCGCTGCTGCCATGGGAACGCACGAGAACGTCCGCGCAATCGAATTTTTGAACTGATGGAATGGAGTTGCCCCGGTCAGCCGTCCAGGCTTGACCGGGGCTGGCCAATTCTAGTGAAAAGCGAGTTCTTCCTTGATCCTCAGCTTTCGCTTCTTCAGGGCCTGGATTGTCGCGAGGTCAGGCAGCGGGCGGCTCTGTTCATCGATGATCTGCCGTTCGAGACCGGCGTGTTTGAGCTGCAAGGCGCTGACATGCGATTGTTCCATACAGGATTCTCCTTGTATTAGCCCCCAGGGCCGCAAGGACACCGCCGATGACCGACTCGGTATCGGCGAGTCACTGCGATTGTCATGAAAACACATTAAGCCTATCTTGCGAAGCGGATATGCGGGGGGCCGCACCGGGGCGGCGGCGAACCGGCATTTGGAGATTCAGGGCGTGAATGAGGAAGAGCTGAAGAAGCGCCTGGAAATGCTGCGGATCGAACACCGCGACCTCGACGCGGCAATCGACGCGCTGACTGCGGCGGGTTCGATCGACCAGCTCCAGATTGCCCGGCTCAAGAAGCGCAAACTGAAATTGAAAGACCAGATCGCGATGGTCGAGGATTACCTGATCCCGGATATCATTGCTTGATGCTCGCCTGACGGGGCAGCGGGCCGGCCACGTTAAGCGCATTGCGGAGGCAATGAGCGCACCCGCCAAAAACGCTTCGTCCCAAAAACCTGTCCCCTCAAGGGACAGTCCCGTTTTGGTGTGGCAAACTTCTCCCAGCGCTGTTGGCAACTGGGATTCTACGCGCCTATCGCAGGCTCCATATGGCAAGCCCGGCAAGCATCAATCCCCGGATTATCGAAGGTCTCTATTGCGAGGCCCTGGTCCTTTCGGACGAGGTCCGCGCGGCCTTTGCGCTGTCGGGGCGGCTCGATTCGACCAGTGCCAGCGAGGATGAGGCCAATATCGCGCTGTCGTGCGAGGCGCTGCGCACCACCACCCGGATGATGCATGCAGTCGCCTGGCTGCTCAACCACCGCGCCTTCTTCGCGGGCGAGCTCAGCGAGTTTCAGCTGCGCCGCCACGGCAAGCTGACCAATTTTCCCGAAGCCGACCCGCTCCGGCTGGCGCTGATCGATGGCCAAACCCGCCAACTGATCCAGGCGACCGAGCGGTTCCACGCCCGGCTCAAGCGGCTCGACAACGGCTGGCGCGAACGCGAACCCGGCAGCCCGAGCGCAATCGCCGCGCTGCGCGAACGGCTGGGCTTGCAAGCCCGAAACTAGCTTTCACTCGACACCCGGCCTGCCGCTCCCCATATCCGGGGCACGATGGATATTCCCGCCAAACCGTGGCCGACCGGCCTGAGCGAACAATGCGAGCCGCTGGTCCGGCGCGTGCTGGCGCCCAATGCTTCGCCCTATACCTTCACCGGGACCCAGACCTACCTGGTCGGCGCGGGCAGCGAAGTGGCGGTGATCGATCCCGGCCCGGCCGATAGCGGTGCCGACGGCGAGCCCTCGCCGTTCAAGGGCGCCGACACCAACGGCAAGGGCCATGTCGAGGCGATCCTGGCTGCTGTGGGCGATGCGCGGATCGCAGCGATCCTCTGCACCCACACCCACCGCGATCACTCCCCCGCCGCCGCCGTGCTGAAGGCCCGCACCGGCGCGCCCATCATCGGCTGCGCGCCGCTGGCGCTGAGCGATGATGGCCCGCGCGCCGACAGCGCCTTTGATCGCAGCTACGCCCCCGACCGGGTGCTGACCGATGGCGAGCGGATCAGCGGCCCCGATTGGACGATCGAGGCGGTCGCCACCCCCGGCCATACCAGCAACCACCTGTGCTACAACCTGACCCAGAGCGGCGCACTGTTCACCGGGGACCACGTGATGGCCTGGTCGACCAGCGTGGTCTCGCCCCCCGATGGCGACATGGCGGCCTATATGGCGAGCCTCGCCAAACTGTACGATCGCCACGACACGGTGTTCTACCCCGCCCACGGCCCGGCGGTCGACAAGCCACGCCAGCTGGTCCGCGGGATGCTGGGCCATCGCCGCAGCCGCGAGGCACAGATCCTGCGTCTGCTTGGGGAGCGCGCCCAGCCGATCCCCGCCATGGTCGCGGCGATGTACAAGGGCCTCGACCCGCGGCTGACCGGGGCGGCGGGACGGTCGGTGCTGGCGCACCTTTATGATCTGAAGACCCGGGGGATGGTGAGCGAGGAAGACGAGACATGGCGGCTGATCTCCTGACCCTGGCGCGACCGAGCCGTCCGCCCTGGCTGATCACGATCGCCGCGCTGGGGCTGGCCGGCTATTTCGGCTGGCAAGCCTATGGCCCGGAGGATCACGGCGATCCGATCGCCACCAGCCTGACCGCCTTCGAGAAAGCCAACCGCCTGACGGTGTTTTCGGCGCAGCTCGCTCCGGTGGTCAGCGCCGAGGACGAACGCGCCTATGGCCTGCTCAAGAGCCGTCAGGTCGCGGTGATCCCGGCGCGGGTCGACTACACGCTCGACCTGGCCCGACTCCAGCCGGGGCAATTCAAGTGGGACGCAGCGGCCAAGCGGCTCGACGTCACCCTGCCGCCGCTGCAACTATCCAAACCGAACCTGGACGAGGCCCGCGCGCAATACCTGCGCGAAGGGGTGTGGATTACCGGCCCGGCCCAGGCCAAGCTGACCCGCGATAATACCGTACTGGCCGAACAGCAGGCCGCCGCTCAGGCCGCGACGCCAGTGCTGATGGACCTCGCGAAAGGCGCGGCCAGGCAGGCGATCGCGCAAAACCTGGCGGTGCCGCTGAAAGTCGCGGGATACGGCGATGTAAAGGTGACAGTGCGGTTCGACGGAGAGCCGATCCAGCCCTGACGAACGGCATTGCCCGGTATGCCCGCGCGGTGTATTAGCAGCGTATAACGGGTCGCGGACCTGAGGGGAGATACCGCGATGGCAACTGCATTCGATTCCGGCGTCCCGGTGCAAGGCACCGAGGAACGCTTCTTTTTCAAGCTCGCCTGCGCGATCGCCCTGGTGATGGTGGCGGGCTTTTCGTTCCAGCTGGCAGCGGGCCGGTCGAGCTTCGCCGTGCCGCTGGTCTATCACGTCCACGCCTTCGTATTCTTCGGCTGGATCGCCCTTTTCCTAACCCAGAGCTTCCTGATCGCCGGCAACAACGTGGCGCTGCACCGGCGGCTCGGCTGGCTCTCGGCCATCTGGGTACCGGCGATGATCGTGCTGGGCCTGGCGATGACCGTCGCTTCCTTGCGGCGGAATGGCGGGCCATTCTTTTTCGACGCCAACGAATTCATGATCGGCAATCCAGTCGGGATTCTCGTCTTCGCAGTCTTGGTCGGCGCGGCCGTGTCCATGCGGCGCCAGACCGACTGGCACCGGCGGCTGATGCTGTGCGCGATGGCATCGATCACCGGACCCGGCTTTGGCCGCTTGCTGCCGATGCCGCTATTGATCCCCTATGGCTGGGAAATCAGCAACACGGTCGGCCTGGTCTTCGTCGCGGCGGGCATGATCCGCGACAAGCGCCACCGCGGCGCGATCCATCCGGCCTGGTTTGTGGGCATGGCAGCAATCATCGGCGCGCTGGCGCTGGGCGAAACACTAGCCCAAACCCAGTGGGCAATCGACCTGACCCGCGAAGTGATGGTCGGCTACCCCGGCGCGGCGCGACCGATGGAAGCCTATCTGCCTTGATTAGTCGGTCCTGACGGGCCATCTGGGGATCATTCCAACGAGGATCCCCAGATGACCGTCCAGACCGAAAACCTTGCCGGAATCGACCTCCGTGCCGAGATCGAACGGCTGCGCAAGGACCGCAACGCGGTGATCCTGGCGCATTATTACCAGCGGCCGGAAATTCAGGACCTGGCCGACTACATCGGGGATTCGCTCGAACTGTCGAAAAAGGCCGCTGCGACCGACGCCGAGGTGATCGCGTTCTGCGGGGTCAAGTTCATGGCCGAAACCGCCAAGATTCTCGCACCCGAAAAGACCGTGATCCTGCCCGATCTCGATGCCGGGTGCAGCCTCGAGGATTCCTGTCCGCCCGAAAAGTTCGCCCAGTTCCGCAAGGCCAACCCCGATCACATCGCGCTGACCTACATCAACT
>CALCQB010000099.1 GCA_937897535.1 uncultured Novosphingobium sp.
GAGTTCAGACGTGTGCTCTTCCGATCTGAGCAGCGCCCCTGCGATCCGGCCCAGCACCGCGTTTGCCTCGGGGTTGAGGTCGCTCTTGTCGACGGCGAACAATACGCGGTCTTCCAGCCCCAGCTCGAAGTTTTCGCCGACCGGCCGGAACCCGACTTCGGTCATCGCCGCGACCTGGGCCTTGTTGAAGTGGGGCTTGGCCGGAACGGTAGCGCAGGCCGCCAGCAAGGCCAGAACCAAGCCCATGAATAGATTACGCATTTACCCTCTCTCCCATCCCGTCGTCAGCCCGCTTGTCGCGGTACATTTCCGTGTCGGCCTTGCGCAAAAGGTCCTCGATCGATTCCCCGTGATCGGGAAACAGCGCGACCCCGACGCTCAATTTCGAGGTGGCGACGACCCCGCTGGGCAGCCGATAGGGCTTGTCCATCTCGCTGCGAATGCGGGTCAGCACCAGGTCGATATGTTCGGCATCCTGCAGCGGCGCGAGCAGCACTGCGAACTCGTCGCCGCCCATCCGGAACGCCAGGTCGTGCTGGCGGATCGCACCGCGCAGCCGGTCAGCGACGGCAATCAGCGCGGCATCGCCGCTTTCGTGGCCATGGCTGTCGTTGATTGCCTTGAACTGGTCGACATCGAAGAACAGCACCGCAAAACTCTGTCCGCTGCGCCGGGCCTGATCGATCGCCGTTGAAACCGCGTTCTCGAACAGCTGGCGGTTGCCCAGCCCGGTCAGACCATCGTGGCTCGCCCGCCAGGCCAGCTCGCGGTTTTCCGTGGTGAGCCCGGCGTGCCATCCTTGCAATTCGGCCAGCAGCGCGTTGAAATCCTGCCCGAACCGGTCGATCTCCGCGATCCCTGAGGCCGGAACCCGGCGTTCGAAGGCACGGTCCTGCCGCACGGCATGGGCCACCTCGGCAACATGCTCGAGTGGACGGACCACCTCGTTCTGCAATCGCCGAGCCAATATCCGGGTCGCCAGCACCGTCAGCCCCAGGCACGATAGCGCGATGATCGTGCCGGCCAGGCCATAGCGCAGGATCCCTTCGGAATTGCCGTAGATCCGCACCTCGGCGATGCGCTGGCCGCCGCGCTCGACCTGGTCAACCGCCGGATCGGGCCAGAACAGACCGTTGGCGGCGCGGCTGATCGCGGCGAGCGGCCCGCTGGCGGCGCTGTGCCATTCGGCCAGAATCCGGCCTTGGGCATCGCGCACCTCGACCCGCTCGATCCCGCGCCCCGCCGCGACCGAAGTCACCCCTTCGCGGATCGCATCGCGGTCTTCGAACACCACGGCCGGCTCGACCGTATAGGCCACGGTCCGCGCCACCAGTTCGAGGTTGCGCTGGGCATAGTTGCGGATCACCAGCCCGCCGCTGAGCACCAGGCTGAGCGCGGCGAGCAGGATCGTGAACAGGATCAGCCGCAAGTGCGCCCGCGCCAGCAGGTCGCGCAGGGTCGGCAGGCGGGCGGCGGGATCGGTCATCACAACCCGCCCTGCGCGACCCGCAGCACCCGCGGGTCGACCTTGAGGCCGGAGCGCGACACGGCATCGACATTGAGCCGGAAGCTGAGCGCAGCGGGCTGATAGGTCAGCACGAACATCGCCTCGCTTGCATTGCCGGGATCGTCCTCGGCAATCGTCAGCACCCCGCGTCCGCGCACCGCCGCGGTCAGCTGGCGCTGCTGAGCGATCGGCATGCTGCCAAGATAGACCACATCGCAGCCGCCCAGCGCGCCCGGCGCAGCGCTGACGATGCGGCGTTCGACCCGGCGGCCGTCGGTCAGCCGCAAGCCGCCGAGACCACCGGCGTGCTCGGCCGCACCGGCCACGCACAGCACTACCGGATCGCGCGGGGTTGGCCAGCGGGTATATTCGATCATGGCCCGCACCGTCCGAGCTGCAGCTCCGGCATAACGACTTTGCCCGGCCTGACTGGTGCCGAGCGGCATGTCCGCCATCGCCAGCAGCGGTGGGGCGATCAGCGCCAGCAGGGGCAGGACCGGAAAGGCGGCGTTGAGCTTCATTCTGGCCCTGCCCCTAGCGCGGTCGCGCCCTCCCGAGAATAGCCAGTTCCGCGCATCCGGGCTAAGTTTTCCTACAGGTTTCGGGGAACCAGTTGGCAAACACGGCGATTGCCTTGCCCTTTGGCGCCGCCTAGCCATACGCGAAACGGGATCGGGATGAGGGCTGACATGAAGAAATGGGTTCTGGGGCTGGGCGGCGCGGTGCTGGCGCTCGGCGGCGTGGTGGCCGTGCGGACCGCAACCTTCGCGCCGGGCGCGGTGGCCGATGGGTCGGCGATCAAGGTCGCGCCATTGGCTCCGTTCGATAACCAGCTGGCGGCACAACACCTGGGTCAGGCGGTCCGGTTCCAGACCGTCAGCAACCAGGACCCCGCCCAGAACCAGACCGGTGAGTGGGACAAGCTCCACGCCTGGCTGGCCACGACCTATCCCAAGGCCAGCGCGGCGATGCAGCAGGAGCAGCTGGGCCAGACGCTGGTCTATACCTGGCCGGGCAGCGATCCTGCCGCTCAGCCGATCATCGTGATGGCGCACCAGGACGTGGTCCCGGTCACCCCGGGAACCGAGCAGGACTGGAAGTATCAGCCGTTCGCCGGAACCATTGCCGAGGGTGCGGTCTGGGGCCGGGGCACGGTCGACGACAAGGGCTCGCTGGTCGCGCTGTTCGAAGCGCTCGAAGCGCTCGCCGCGCAGGGCTTCAAACCCACGCGCACGATCTATCTGGTTTCCGGCCACGACGAGGAAGTTGGCGGGACTGGCGCGGCCGCAGCCGCCAAGCTGCTCGCAGCCCGCAAGGTCAAAGCCCTGTTCACGATCGACGAGGGCGGGCTGATCACCACCGACACCCCGGTGATCAATGCCCCGGCGATGATGATCGGGGTCGCCGAAAAGGGCTATGCCACGCTGCGGATTACCGCCCCGGCGGCGGGGGGGCATTCATCGATGCCGCCGGCAGAGATCGGCACGGTCAACCTCGCCAAGGCGGTGGTCGCGATCAACGACAACCAGTTCCCGCTCGAACTGCGCGGCCCGGCCGCCGCAATGGTCGAAGTGCTCGGCGCCAAGGCCGGGGGAATGACCAAGGTTGCGGTCGCCAACCGCTGGCTGCTCGGCGGGCTGGTCACCCGGCAGATGGGCCAGAACCCATCGTCGGCCGCATCGCTCCACACCACGATCGCGCCGACCATGCTGCAAGGCTCGCCCAAGGAGAACGTCCTGCCGCAAAGCGCGACCGCGCTGATCAACTATCGGATCGCACCGTGGGATTCGTCGGCCAAGGTGCTCGAACGGGCCCGTGCCGCGGTCGGCAACTTGCCGGTCAAGGTCGATTTCACCGAGCGCAAGCCGAGCGAACCCAGCCCGGTTTCCTCGTCCACCGCGCTCGGCTGGCAGTTGATCGTGGCTGCGGCGCAAGCCGGGCATCCCGGGATGATTGCCTCACCCTATCTGGTCGTGGCGGGGACCGACAGCAAGCACATGACCGGGGTGTCGGAAGACGTCTACCGCTTCCAGGCGATTGCGCTGGCGACCGGCGAGGTCAAGATGATCCACGGCACCAACGAGCACATGACGCTGGCCAATCTGGAAAGCCTGATCGCATTCTACACCCGGCTGCTGGCGACCGCCGCGGGCTGAATGCTTAGCTGCGAATGGCCGGTCCGACGGCTAATCGCCGGACCGGCCGCGCGAGCCTATCCCTTGGGAATGATCACCGGAGGATCGCCGGGAGCGAGCACGTTGTCGCCATAGGAGCTGATTACGCCGCCCGACCCGACGCTCAACCCCTTGGTCGAAACGATGATCTGGTTTCCGGACACCTCGCCCTTGTTGCCGGTTCCCGAAACGAACAGCCCAGCCGTGGTATTCGAGACCAGCAGTGAGTCATAGATTCGCGCGGTCGAGTTCAGTCCGCTCGAGATCACCTGGACGCCGATCACGCAATTGGTAATTGTCGCATTCTCGACCGTCAGACTCGATTTGGTAGTCGTATTCAGGGTGATCCCGGCAACCGAGAAGTTGCGGAAGGTCGAGTTGCGGACGACTACTTCGCGCGCCTGGAGGATTGTGATCCCGCTAAGCCCGGAATTAATCCCTTCGAAATCGATACCGTCGATGACGACCCGATCGCCAGTACCGGCGTTGATAATTATGCCATTGGTCCCCGAAACGAGGATCCCGGCTTCGACGCCATCGGACCTGATCGTGAGCGACTTTGTGATCGTGACCGCACCAAATCCGCCCGGATCGAGCACGTTTATCTCGCCCCCGGCAGCGGTCTTGCTGATCGTTCCGGCAAAGGTCTTGCACGGCGCGGTGCGCGAGCAGGGGTTGGCATCGTCACCGACACCCGAAACCCAGGTGCGGGTCGCCTGCGCCATCGCGGGCGCGGCCTGCAGCATGAACAAGGCGGCAAAGGCCACCAGGATCCTTGACCAGTATCTGTGCATCGTCGTCTCCATCGTGGTTCCGTTGGTCCGACCCGACCATTCGTTATGCCCAACGAAGGATTGTGAATTCCGCCCGGTTCCGAAGTTGCCTCGATCCCGCTCGACTCACCCGCGCAAAAGCCCGTGCGAATAAGGGGATGGTAGCACCGCAAGGTAGGCCGTCAATCACAGTCCGGCGGCAAGCAGGCTGCATTGCCGAATGCACTTGCCCTCCTTAATCGCGCGGTTAAACTGCCGCCGGGAGAGTGAGGAATCATGCTGGATCAAGAAACCTATGACCGCCTGCTGGCCAAGGCCCGGCTGACCGCGGACCTGTTCACGTTCGACCAGTTCCTGCGCTATTGGGCCGCCGACCGGCCCGATCGCGTGGCGATGGAGGGTGACGATCTGACCTTCAGCTTTGCCCAGCTGGAAGACGCCACCGCCCGGGTTGCCTCGGCTCTGCTGGCGCTGGGCCTGAGCAAGGGTGACCGGATCTGCTGGTTCGGCAAGAACAGCGTGACCTACTTCACCCTGTTCTTCGGCGCGGCGCGCGCCGGGATCGTCATGGTTCCGGTCGGCTGGCGACTGGCCGAGCCCGAAGCGGCGTTCATCATCGACAATGCCGAAGCGAAATTGCTGTTCCTGGGCGACGGGTTCGAAGCCTGCGCGGAAACCCTCGGCAAGCGCCCCGGACTGATCCGCTGCTTCACCTCCGACGAGGCCCGGAGCGAAGTGCTGATCGCGCCGCGCGCGGAGTTCGACCCTTCCGGCCCGGACGAGGCCGTGCTGCAGCTCTACACCAGCGGCACCACCGGCAACCCCAAGGGCGCGGTGCTGTCCAACCGCAACCTGTTCGGGCTGCGCAAGGCCGGGCTTGAAAACCCGCCGCCGCATTCGTTGTGGGACGAAGATGAAGCGGTGCTGGTGGCGATGCCTTGCGCGCATATCGGCGGGACCGGGCTTGGCATCGTCGCGCTGGCGGCGGGCCTGCCGGGCATCGTGCTGAGCGAATTTGATCCGGCGCGGGTGTTCGACGCGGTTCAGAACCGCGGGGTCACGCGGTTCTTCATTGTCCCCGCCGCGCTGGCGATGCTGCTCAACCATCCCGACTGCGCGAAAACCGATTTCAGCCGGCTCAAATACATCATGTATGGCGCCGCGCCGATCCCGCTCGAGCTGCTGCGCGAATGCATCGCGATGTTCGGCGCGGAGTTCACCCAGAACTACGGGATGACCGAAACCACCGGGACGATCTGCGTGCTCCCGCCCGAAGACCATTCGGTCGACGGCAATGCCCGGATGCGCTCGGCCGGCAAGCCGGTCCAGGGGGTCGAAATCGTGATCCGCTCGCCCGAGGGCAAGGTGCTCCCGGTCGGTGAGATCGGCGAGATCTGCACCCGCTCGTCCAGCAACATGCTGGGCTATTGGAAACTGCCCGAAGCAACCGCCAACACGGTCGATGCCGAAGGCTGGATCGCGACCGGCGATGTCGGCTACCTCGACGAGGACGGCTATGTCTACATGTACGACCGGGCCAAGGACATGATCATCACCGGGGGCGAGAACGTCTATCCGGCCGAGGTCGAAAGCGGAATCTATGGCCATCCGGATGTGCTCGAAGTGGCGGTGATCGGGGTGCCGGACGACAAGTGGGGCGAAGCGGTGAAGGCCGTCTGTGTGCCCAAGCCGGGTCACACGATCGATCCTGACAGCGTGATGGCCTGGGCGCGCGAGCGGGTCGCCGGGTTCAAGGTCCCCAAGACGGTCGATGTGATCAACGCCCTGCCCCGCAACCCCAGCGGCAAGATCCTGCGGCGGGCCTTGCGCGAACCCTATTGGGCCGGGCGCGAGCGGCAGGTGAATTGAAACACGGGCATCAGCTAGACCTGCTGCCCCCGGCTTGGCCGCGATCAGCCTGCGGAATCGCTCTTGACTCATGGTTAATGATATGATCTTTCCCACTGCTTCGGGACGTACGATTCGATCAGCTTTCTCGAAATCGTTCAACAGAAATTGAAATATTCGGCCTGACGTCCACTGTTCGGCGTCATGACTAAACGCGTGCGCGATGCAATCGAGTATCGCGGCGGTATTTATCGTATTAAACTCACAGCCGTGATGGCCTTATACTTGGCTTGTCGCGCAAGAACACGTGCAGCTGTTTAAATCAGCCAGCCATCGGGTCAACACAACTGCGAACGGACACTCCGTCAACCGACGAGTGCCGACGACAAGGAGTGAGACCGATGACCGTCTTTCAGCTTGGATCCCGCTATGTGCTCGACGAAACCGCTGGCCTGCAAAACGGCACGGGCGGTGACGCCGATGTTCTGCTTTCCGGTCTTCCCGGAACATTCCGGACCTATCTCGATACCCTTGGCCAGAGCTATGCTTTCGCCACCGCCAACGGCGTCGCCCGCAGCGCGACCGGGGTGGTGCAGGTCACCGGGACCAGTACTGTCAGCTCACTGGTGCTGGTCGATGCCAACAACCAGCCGCTCGACGGCGATGACAGCGGCATCCTGACGCTCGCCGGCAACCACGTATTTCTGTACGCAACCAGCGATCCACACATCGTGATCGGGCGCGAAGGCAATGGCGCGGTGGCCAATGCCAGCGGCGACGTGGTGTTTGCAGTCTATCTCGATTCCGCCGCGAACAACCTCTCGGCCACCTTGTGGTCGATCCAGTTCGAAGCGATCCAGAACCCCGATCCGAACAACAGCGACGACGTGGTCGATCTCGGCAACAGCCTCCACATCGGCGCGGCCGGCGATTTCGCGCTCGATTTCGGCACCCTCGGATCGGGCCAGTTGCTGTATGGCTCGTTCGGCAACGCGACGCTGGCGGTGATCGTCGCAGGACGCGACCAGGTTGCCGCGGGCGGGATCGATTCGATCAACACCAGCCAGGGCGGCGGCAGCATCACGATCGGCGTCAACAACCAGATGTTCGATCCGGCCCGGACCCAGGGCGGGGTCACCACGCCGGGTGACGCGGCCTATTTCACCTTTGTCGAAGGGCTCCAGCCGGCCAGCGGGACGACCATGCCCTCGACCGGGGCCAATGCGCCCGGCGGGGTCAGCGCGATCGATTATTCCGCGCTCCACGCCGCGGTCGGCGCTTCGTTCACGATCGTCCAGATTCAAGGCGGCGGCAACTCGCCGCGGACTAACGTCCAGCTCCACGCCTTCAATACCGCGATGGAGGAAACCACCGCGTTCCTAGCCGGCCAGGGCGATGCCGATGATGTCGAAGTGCGGATCGACCCCGCTTCGGTCCGGGTCTTTGTCGGCGGCAACCAGGTCACCCAGGGCATCACCGTGGTCCAGCTCGCGGGCGGGCTGGGGGTGGATGTGCGCGGCGTACCGGTCGGCGCGACGGTGCGCTACGGCACGGTCGACAGTGGCGGTCTGGCCACCACCCACACCCGGCTGATGATCGAGAACGTCAACGGCAACCCCTTCGATATCGGCGGCTTCGCGCTGCAGGGTCCGCCCAGCTTTACCGCGATCGGCCAGCTGATCGGGTTCGGCGATGACGGCCCGACTGCCGGCCTTGCGCTGACCGGCAATGCGGCGGTGACCGACGAATCGACCGGCGCCAATGCCAGCGATACTGGCCAGGCCGTGCCTAACGACGAATCCGGCCACAGCGTGACGCTGGCCGACGGGGCCCGGCTGATCGGCTGGGACCAGGCGGTGGTCGTCACGACCGCCGGGACCAGTACCGGAACCGACGGCGGCTCGAGCAGCCTGGCGCTGACCCTCGGGGGCAACACCGACAGCGGGCTCACCACCACCGATGGCACCGCGATCATGCTCTATCTTGAAGGCAGCGTTGTTGTCGGCCGGGCCGGTACCGAGGCGATCTTTGCGATCAGCCTCGATGCCAACGGCCAGGTCACGGTCGAGCAATACGATTCGATCCGGCACACTCCGGTTGCCGGGTTTGACGACATTGCAACGATCGCTGCGGAGCGGATCTATGCCACCCTCACCGTGAACGACGGTGATGGCGATCATACCAGCGCGCCGGTCGATATCGGAGCCCGGATCGGGTTCGAAGACGATGGCCCCAGCGCCAGTCTGACGCTCAACAACGTCACGATCGTTGTCGATGAAAGCGTCGGGATCGGCGCCGGCGATCCCAATGCCGCCGACGAGGTTGGCCATGGAACCGGAGTGATCGGCTGGGCCTCGCTTACCGGCGACCAGCTGTTCACCACGACGCGCGACTATGGCGAGGACGAGGAGGGGGCGACTTCGGTCTACTCGCTCAACATCCAGTCGGCGCTGACCGCACTCTCGGTCAGCGACACCCATTCGGCGATCTCGCTGGTTCAGGACGGTACGAGCGCCGTACGAGGAGTGTCGGCCGACGGCCAGGACGCCTTCCGGATCGAGATCGACCAATCGACCGGCCAGGTGACGATGATCCAGTACCTCGCGGTCGATCATGGTAACCCGGCCAATATCGACGAGCTTTCGGCGGCACTGGGCAGCGGACTGCTCTATGCGGTCTGGACCGTGACCGACGGCGACGGCGATCAGGTTGCCCCGCGGGTCGATCTCGGCTCGATCATCTCGATCGAGGACGATGGACCGTCGCTTGACCCCACCACGTTCGACGACCTGACGATCGGCAACACGCCGGGAACCACGGTCAGCGACAACGTCGTCGGCTTCGATACCGGCAGCGACAATGTCGCCAACTGGTCGATCACCAACGCGCCCGGCGCCCAGGGGACCGGTTCGTCCGGGTTCTTCTGGCACTATGTCGATTCGTCGGGGGACGGGATTGCCGATACCAATTCGGTGGTCGGCACGCTCGATGGGTTAGCGCTCTATTCGCTGTTCATCGACGATGACGGGACCTACGATTTCACCCTGTTGAGCGCGCTACGGGGCACCGACGTCCACCTTGACCTCAGCGATATCAAGGCGGGCGGGCCCGATACCAACTTCATCGAGGTCGGCACGCTTGGCAGTGACGACTTCGTGCGGATCTCGGGCTTTTCCGACCCCGATGGTGCGGGTCCCAACCCGCGCGGGCCGGCGGCGGTGAATGAGAGCAACGCCAACGTCGGGGTAACGAACGGCAACCTCGACGCCAACGAGACGTTGTCCTTCAGCCTCTATGGTGCCGATGGGGCCGACGCCGACAGTCTGCCCGACATCCAGCTGATCAGCGGGATCACGATCGGCACCAAGACTCCCAAGACCACGCATTATACCTACACGGCCTTCAACAACGGGGTCGCGGTTGCCGGGATGACCAATGTCCAGATTACGGTCGGCAAGAATGGCGCGATCGTCATCAACGCGCCGTCGGGCGTGTTCTTCGATACGATCGAACTTACCTCGGTCGATGGCAATGCGGTCAAGATCGGGCTGGGCGACATTTCGATCCGGATCCTGCCGCCCGACTATCTGCTGGGCTTCACCCTGCAGCTTGGCGACAGCGACGGGGATCCGACCAGCACCGGGATCACCGTGGGAATCGACGGCAATGGCAATGGCACGGTCGATGCCGCTACCACCACCTTCGCCACCCCGCTGGGCAGCGATGCCGACAAGCTCGCCTTGATCAACGGTATCCATCACAACGCGATCTACGACTTCCCGCTGCAAGGCGAGTTGGCCCAGCTGTTCTAGTTCCCCCCGCCTCTCCCCGATCGGTATCCGTCCCGGTCGGGGAGCCTCTTTGCGGCGCTGGCTTCGGTCCGGCATTCTTCCTATAGCGAGCCTTAACCGCGCGGCCCGGTTGGCTGCGCTGCTTGTGGGAGCATACCATGTCCGATCCCCTTCCCGGCGCGCAGGCGCATATCGCCGCCGCGCTGCAACTGGCCGCGAAGATCGACGATCTGCCCGCCGACACGCCGCTGATCCCGATCGCCAGGGTCGGGGTGATCGGGGCCGGCACGATGGGCGGCGGGATCACGATGAATTTTCTCTCGGCCGGGATCCCGGTGACCATCGTCGAGCAGGAACAGGCCGCGCTCGATCGCGGTGTGGGCGTGATGGGCAAGAACTACGAAGCCAGCGTCAAGCGCGGGCGGATCGAGGCGGCCGATGCCGCGGCGGCGATGGGTCGGCTGACCCCCAGCCTGAGCTTTGACGATCTGGCCGACTGCGATCTGGTGATCGAGGCGGTCTATGAATCGATGGAGGTGAAGAAGGACGTCTTCGGGCGGCTCGACTCAATCGTGAAGCAAGGCGCGATCCTCGCCAGCAACACCAGCTACCTCAACGTCGATGAAATCGCTGCGGCGACCAAGCGGCCCGAGGCGGTGCTGGGCATGCACTTCTTCTCGCCCGCCAACATCATGAAGCTTCTCGAGGTGGTGCGCGGGGCCAAAACCGGCGCGAGCCAGCTCGCCACGGTGATGCAGCTCGCGGGCAAGATCCGCAAGGTGCCGGTGGTCTCGGGCGTGTGCCACGGCTTCATCGGCAACCGGATGCTGGCCAAGCGCCAGGAACAGGCCAACGCGCTGCTGATGGAAGGCGCGGCCTATTACGATATCGACCAGGTCCTGCTCGATTTCGGCTTCCCGATGGGGCCGTTCCAGATGGGCGACCTGGCGGGTCTCGACATCGGCTGGCACCGCGACCCCAGCAAGGTCACCACGATCCGCGAGGCGCTCTGCGCGGCGGGGCGCTGGGGCCAGAAGACCGGCAAGGGTTTCTACGACTACGCCGAAGACCGCACCCGCACCCCTTCAGACGAGGTCAAGGCGATCATTGCTGACTTTGCTGCCAAATCAGGCGTCGCCCAGCGCGAAGTCAGCAAGCAGGAGATCTTCGAACGGCTGCTCTACCCGATGGTCTCTGAAGGCGCGCTGATCCTCGAGGAAGGGATCGCCCAGCGCGCCAGCGATATCGATCTGGTCTGGCTCAACGGCTATGGCTGGCCGGTCTGGACCGGCGGAATCATGTTCTGGGCCGACAGCGAGGGGCTGGGCAAGATTGTCGATGGGTTGAAGCGGCATGGCCTGCCGGTGGCGCCGTTGCTGGAGAAGCTGGCTGGAAAGGGCGGGAAGTTCAACGTGAACTAGTTTGACCTGTCTGCAATCAAACAACTATATCAACACTGCTGCGCCAACATTGCTCGTTCTCAAGGGAGTGTCCGCGTGATTGCAGTTTCTTACAAGCGCGATCGGCTGATCGCACAGTCTGTCGGCATACTACTGTTAAGCCTCGGCGGGCTGTGGCTTGGCTTGCAGGACAATTTTGGCTTAAGCTGGCGCCTGCTCGGCTGGTTACTTGCAGTTGCGTTGCCCTTCGTGTCCGTGGCGCTGGCGCGCAAGGCGATCGACGGGCAACTGGCGATCCGCGAAATTGCGAACGGGCTCGAGCTCGCTTCGCTGTATGGTTCGCGCACCATCCCTTGGAAGAACCTTACCGCGATTCACCGCGAAGTATTGCAGCAGAGCAGCGGGTTGGGACTGATCAAACAGGACGTAGCGCATTACATCGTTTTCACCGGCTATGAGGTCGGTCCGGGTGAATTCAGTATCAAGATCCAGGAAGATCTGATCGATTGGCCCAAGCATCAGCTTGGGAACCTGTTCGAACTGCTGACTTCTACCTGGCAGGCCCGGATCTCCGGGGAAGACAGTCCATCGGCGCCCCGCCCGCAGGCACCGGGTTTTTCCGCACAGACCTTCGGTCGCAAAGCGGTGTGACCGCCATCCCGGCAGGCGCCGATTGAGCAACGCTCACCGCGCGCGTGGAATACACTTCTCACGCGGCAATCCCGTGAAGGTATCGCAATTGTAGAGCACGATCTCCGCCCCCGCCGGATCGCGGGCATAGCTGAACTGCAGCGCGGCGCGGGCCGGGCCGGTCAGCGGCAGGGCGGCGGGGATCACGCTGCGATCGCTCCAGCCCATCACCCGGCAACTGCCTTCGCCCGGGCAGAGCTTGCGCGCGAGGATCAGCGCAGAGTCGGCCCCGGCAGCGGGGGCGACGGTGACGAAATTGGCCTTGCCCGAAGGCAGCCGCATCACCACGTCGCCACCGCTGACCTGCGGGGTGTCACTCGGCAAGGGCGGCATGGTGACCGGACCGAAGTTGGTGGCGGGCAACGCCTCCAGTCCCGGAATCTGCTCGGTCGCGCGCGGACGCGCCAGCAGCGCCGCGAGCGAGGGTTCGCCTTCGGCGTCGTAAACCTTGCGCCACGATTTGACCGAGCCCCAATAGCCCGGCCAGCGCAGGAACAGGTGGGTTTCGATCTGGGCGATCTTCTGCAGTTTGGGGCTCCACCACGGGAACACCCAGTCGGTGTGGTAATGGGTGGCATTGCCGACCGAGCTGAAGACATAGCCCTTCAGCGCCTGTTCGGCCCGGCCCCGCGCCGCTGCCCAGCTGGCGGGATCGTATTGCCGCGCCAGCGA
>CALCQB010000100.1 GCA_937897535.1 uncultured Novosphingobium sp.
CGGGCTCGAGATCCTTGTAGTGGGTGAAGAAGTGCTCGATCTGGGCCAGCACGATCGACGGTAGGTCTTTCTGCTCGCCGATGTCCGAATAGTACGGGAAGGTCGAATCGACGGGCACGCAGATCAGCTTTTCGTCGCCGCCGTGCTCGTCCTCGAGGTTGAGCACCCCGATCGGCCGGGCCCGCACCACGCAGCCGGGAATGAACGGCGAGCGCGAAATGACCAGCGCGTCGAGCGGGTCGCCGTCGTCTGACAGGGTGTGCGGGATGAAGCCGTAATTGGCCGGATAGCGCATCGGGGTGTGCAGGATCCGGTCGACGAACAGCGCGCCCGATTCCTTGTCGAATTCGTACTTCACCGGTTCGCCGCCGACCGGCACTTCGATGATGACGTTGAGGCTTTCGGGCGGATTGTCGCCGACGGGGATCTTTTCGATACGCATGATGCCGAGGCCCATAGCCCGGTCCATGCTGCATCGCAACACTGTCCATGTCCGGACGGGCGGGGAATCAGCCCAGCGCGTTGATTGTGAAGGCGATCACCCCGATGTTGAACACGAACGCGGTCAGGCTGTGCAGCAGCGCCAGCCGCCGCACTTCGGGCGCGGTGATCTGCACGTCGGAAGTCTGGAAGGTCATGCCCAGCGTGAAGGCGAAATAGGCGAAATCGCGGTAGTCGGGCGCGGTCGTGCCGGGAAACTCGATCCCGCCGCGATGCCGCCCCTTGTTGCCGTCGCCGATGTAGAACGAGTGCGCATAGTGCAGCCCATAGACCGCATTGGCGAACAGCCACGCCAAAGCCAGGGTGATCAACAATTTGGCCATGGCGGCATGGGCACCGGCCCGCGCCGCTTGCAGTTCGCCTGAAATCGCGGCCATGACCACCGCTGCCAGGACGGTTGAGAGTAACAGCACAAGCGTGCGGTTGGCGTCGTTCTGATCGGCATGCCGGCGCATTTCGGCGACGCTGAAATCGCGCAGCAGCGGCAGCAGCGACAGCAGGAACACCGCGGCCGCCAGATCGAAACCCATCGCCAGGGCGTCCTGCCACGAGGAACCCGGATCGATCAGCCGCCAGGCCAGGAAGCCCAGCGGCAGCAGCGCGACAAAGGCGACAAAGCGGGTCGGGGCGATCCGGTTGCCGATCGTGGTGCCCGTACCCGCCATAGTGCTATTTCCCTGTCGCCGGGGCCGTAAACCGGCGGGGTGCCAGCAGCCGATCGAGCCCGGTCGGGGCATTACCCGGTGCAGCGCGTTCGAGCCAGGGCCAGCGCAGCCCGCCCTTGTAGTCGATCGCGACGGTCTGGAACCGGGTGCCGCGCTGGATCAGCAGTTCGAGCGGCGCACCGGTCTTGGCGGCGGTGATCGCGTCCTTGATTCCGTCGGCGTCATACGCGGTGCCGTTGACGGCGACGATCTTGGCCCCTGGCACCACCCCGGCGTTGAAGGCTGGGCTATCCCACTGGGTGGCGACGACCTTGTTGTCCTTGTCGATGGTGATCCCGATCGAATAGGCCAGGTTCAATTGCTTGGCATCGGTCATCCGGGCCTTGTCGAACGGGTTGGGCTCGTCGCGCCAGGCCAGCCGGTAACCGCCCTTTTCGATCCCGATCAGCGGCGCGGGCTGGCCCGGCGTGTTGATCCGGGTCTGGATGAAGCCAGCCCAGTCATAGGGCACGACCGCGTTGAGCCTCGCCACGATCTCGTCCACCTCGAACGGCAGCTGGCCATAGTCGCCATCGTTCATCCCGAAGAATGATCGCGCGAAATCGTCGATGCTGCGCATCCCGCCGCTGAGCTCGCGAATGATCTGGTCGATCTCCAGCCAGATCAGCGCGCCTTCGGTGTAATAGTCCTCGCTGCGCGACATCGAAGGGAACGGCTTGGCCTTGCGCGCGGCGAACACCGGATCGTGGCCGGTATCCTCGACCGAGCGCCAGCGCCGCCCCGGCTGGGTCGCGAAGTTCCCGGCCCAGCTCGCCAGCATCCCCAGCACCATGTCCTTGCCCTGCAGGCCCGAACGCGCGCCCAGCACGGTGCCCCAGAACTGGTCCTGCCCTTCATAGGTCCACAGCAGGTCGTCCTGCATCGGCTGGCGATAGTCCGGGGTCCACAACCGCGCCGGGCGGCGGTACTTGCCCGACCACGAGTGCGAATACTCGTGCGGCAGCAGGTTGCGGTCGAACTCGTACTTGTCCCATTCGAGAAACGCCCCGGGCTCGAGCTGGTTCTCGCTCGAGCGGTGATGCTCCAGCCCGATCCCGCCCATCCGGTCGGTCAAGGCCAGCAGGAATTCGTAGCGGTCGAAATGGTTCGCGCCGAAGGCCAGCCGCGCTTCGCTGACCAGATTGCGGTGCAGCGCGATCTGCTCGGGCTTGGCATTCAATTGCTCGGGCTTGTCGGCCACGACATTGAGTGTGACGTTCTGGCCAAGGTCCCATTTGCGGAAATACTTGCCGGCAAAGATCGGCGAATCGACCAGCACTTCATAGCTGGTTTCGGCCCACGACAGCTGGTTGCCCTGCTGCCTCGCCCCGTCGAGCGCAGCGGCGGCGGTCCATCCCGCGGGCAGCGTCACGCTCGGCACTACCCGGATCCGCCGCACGTAATATCCGGCGGGGTAAAGGCTCATCTTCTCCCACTGCAGGTTGAGCATTTCCTGGGTCATGGTGATGCGGCCCTCGCTGGCTTGCAGCGGGCTGGTGTGGATGAATTTGGCCACCACCTCTTTCGCGCCGGCGGGCACGTCGACGTGGAAGGCATAGACTTCGACCGGATCGCGCTTCCAGGTCAGCTTCTGGGATCCTGCAAAGAACTGCAGGTCGACCAGTTCGGCCAGCGGCCCGCGCGGGCCGTGGTTGCCGGGCAGCCACTGCGGCAGCAGCAGCGTCAGCCGCGTCGTTCCCGGAGCGACCGGAACCGTCTGGGTCACCCGGTAGACCCCGCGGTTCACATCGGTCGCGTCGATATCGAGCCGCATCGCCCCGCCCGGATAGGGGCGATCGGCGGCGGCCGGCACATTCTGTGAGAGCGGCACCGCCGTGGGCGCGGACAAGGTGGCGGAAACGGCCGGCCCGCCTAGGGCGAGCGCGGCGACGGCAAGTGCGATCCCGGTCGTTTTGTTCATGGGCCAAGTTTGTGCCGCGAAATTTTCGTGCGTGCAACGGCAATTCCCACTCCCCATCGGGGAGGGGTAGCGAGACTTGGCGGCTCTGCCGTCTAGTCGCAGCGGGGTGGGGGCTTCAAGGCTAGCGTCGAGCCCCCACCCCAACCCCTCCCCGATGGGGAGGGGCTTTCCGTTGGGCCAAACCAAGGCTAAGCGCGGCACTTATGAGCAACACCCCGCAAGCAATCCGTGGCACCCAGGACATTTTCGGCGCCGAGGCCGAGGCCTTCGCGCACGTCGTCGAGACGTTCGAGCGGGTCCGCAAGCTCTACCGGTTCCGCCGGATCGAAATGCCGGTGTTCGAAAAGACCGAGGTGTTCAGCCGCTCGATCGGCGAGACCACCGATGTGGTCTCGAAGGAGATGTACAGCTTCGAGGATCGCGGCGGCGAATCGCTGACCCTGCGGCCCGAATTCACCGCCGGGATTGCGCGGGCCTTCATCACCAATGGCTGGCAGCAGCACGCGCCGCTCAAGGTTGCGACGCATGGGCCATTGTTTCGCTACGAACGCCCGCAGAAGGGCCGCTACCGCCAGTTCCATCAGCTCGATGCCGAGATCATCGGCGCGGGCGAGCCGCAGGCTGATGTCGAACTGCTGGTAATGGCCGATCAGCTGCTCAAAGAGCTGGGCATCGCCGACGGGGTGACGCTGATGCTCAACACGCTGGGCGATGGCGCGAGCCGCGATGCCTGGCGGGCGGCGCTGGTCGAATACTTCCGCGCGGTAAAGGGCGAATTGAGTGAGGATTCGCAGGACCGGCTGGAGCGGAACCCGCTGCGGATTCTCGACAGCAAGGACCCGCGCGACAAGGCGTTCGTGGCCGACGCCCCGAAGATCGACGATTTCCTGAGCGGCGAGGCGCAGGACTTTTTCGGCGCGGTGACCAGCGGGCTGGATGCCGCCGGAGTGGCGTGGACCCGCGCCCCGTCGTTGGTCCGGGGGTTGGACTACTACCGCCACACGGCGTTTGAATTCGTCACCGATCGGCTCGGTGCGCAAGGCACGGTGCTCGGCGGCGGGCGCTATGATGGACTGATGGTGAGCCTCGGCGGCGCGCCGACCCCGGCGGTTGGCTGGGCTGCAGGGATTGAGCGGTTGGCGATGTTGGTTGCCGATGCGGGGACCATTCTAAGCGATAGCCCTGAATACGTGGTTACGACCGAAAATGAAGGTTTGGAACTGATTGGATGGCGTCTCGTGTCCAGCCTGAGACAGGCGGGTCGCTCTGTCGACGCAGTTTTGACGGGTTCTGTGAAGAAGCGGTTTGCAAAATCAAATTCGCTTGAGCCAAAGGTCATACTGGCAATTCGGCCTAACAAGGACGGTCATCAATGCGATGCGTTGATCGATTTCAAGGTGGCAAAGCCATTTCAAGACTCACACGTCGATCTCGAAATAGCATTTGAAGATGCCGCTAGAAAGTTCTCTGATATTGAATTTGCCGAAGATTATCAGGGCTTTGATGCAAAATTGACATTTTCCTGATGTCGATAAGCGACACCCGCCTCCACCAGATCGCCAACCGCTTCGCCGAGCTCGAAGCCCGGCTCGCCTCCGGACAGCTTGAGGGCAAGGACTTCATCGCGGCCAGCCGCGACTATTCCGAGCTGGAGCCGGTCGCCAAGGCCGCCGAAGCCGTCGCCACCATGCGCGGGGAGATCGCCGCGCTGGGGGCAATGCTCGATGATCCGGAGATGCGCGCGATCGTGGCCGAGGAACTGGCCGAACTGAACGCCGCGCTGCCCGAGGCCGAACACGCGCTCGCCATTGCGATGCTGCCGCGCGATGCCGCCGATTCGCGCTCGGCCATGCTCGAGCTGCGCGCCGGGACCGGGGGCGACGAGGCGGCGCTGTTCGCCGCCGACCTGCTGCGGATGTACGAGCGCTATGCCGCCGAGCAGGGCTGGCGGATCGAGATCGTCAGCGCCAGCGCCAGCGATGTCGGCGGCTTCAAGGAAGTGGTCGCGCAGATCAACGGCAACGGCGTGTTCGCCAAGCTCAAGTTCGAAAGCGGCGTCCACCGGGTCCAGCGGGTGCCGGTGACCGAATCCGGGGGCCGCATCCACACCTCTGCTGCGACCGTTGCGGTCCTGCCCGAGCCAGACGAGGTCGATGTCCAGATCGAGGACAAGGACCTCAAGATCGACGTCTACCGCGCCAGCGGTGCCGGGGGACAGCACGTCAACACCACCGATTCGGCGGTGCGGATCACGCATCTGCCGACCGGCACCGTGGTGACCTGCCAGGACGGGCGCAGCCAGCACAAGAACAAGGCCCAGGCGATGCAGGTGCTGCGCGCCCGGCTGTTCGAGACGCAGCGCGAGGCCGCGCAGGGCGAGGAGGCCGCCGCGCGCAAGGCGATGGTCGGTTCGGGCGATCGCAGCGAGCGGATCCGCACCTACAACTTCCCGCAAGGGCGGGTGACCGATCACCGGATCAACCTGACGCTGCACCGGCTGCCCGAGATTCTCGAAGGGACTGGCCTTGGCGAAATGATCGATGCGCTGATTGCCGAGGACCAGGCCAAGCGGCTCGCGGCGCTCGGCGAGTGAACCCCGTCCAGACCGTTGCCGAAGCGATTCGGGCCGCGACCGAGCTGCTCGGCGCCCGGACCGACAGCGCGCGGTTCGATGCCGAAGTGCTGATGGCCCACGCGCTGGGGGTCAGCCGTTCCGACCTGTTCCTGCGCCGGATGAGCGATCCGGCGCCACCCGGTTTTGCGGCGCTGGTCACGCGCCGCGCGGCTGGCGAGCCGGTCGCGCATATCACCGGCCTCGGGCATTTCTGGGGGCTGGAGCTGGAAGTGACCCCCGCGGTGCTGATCCCGCGCGGCGACAGCGAGACCCTGATCGAGGCCGCGCGGACCGCGCTGTCCCAGCGCCCACCTGGCCGGATCCTCGACCTGGGCACCGGATCGGCCTGTCTGGTGCTCGCCGCGCTGAGCGAATGGCCCGAGGCGGAGGCGATCGGGGTCGATCGGTCAGACGAGGCTCTGGCCGTGGCCAGCCGCAACGCCGCGCGTTACCCTGGCAGCAGCGGCCCCGCACGGCTGCTACAGCGCGACTGGACCGGGGCGGGCTGGGCCGACGAACTTGGCCGGTTCGACCTGATCCTCGCCAACCCGCCCTATGTCGAGGATGCGGCCGAGCTCGATGCGTCGGTGCGCCACCATGAACCAGCCGGGGCCCTGTTTGCCGGGCCCGAGGGGCTGGACGATTACCGCGTGCTGATCCCGCAACTGCCCGATCTGCTGACAGAAAACGGGATTGCCCTGGTCGAGATCGGCCATACCCAGGCCAAAGCGGTCGGGGCGATTGCCACCGCAGCCGGGTTTGCCTGGACGCTGCACCGCGATCTGGCTGAGCGGTCGCGGGCGCTCGAGCTCAAGTTTTCCCTTGGCAAGGCCGGTCCGAGCGCCTAAGCCAAAGGCAGACCAGCGCCGGACCACTTTGCAGTTGTGTCCCGCCGGTCGTCTCCAACATGTGCGTTTCGGGTTTGGATGCAACCTCCCCCGCTAGCAGATGTCGGAACCCGGATCGCATGGCGCGACCGGGGCACAGGGTCTTGCGGCTGGATAGCCCAGCACTGCCTGGCGGGCCGCATATTTGGGAAGCATACCCCTTGAACAACAACAATCGTGGTACCAACAACAACCGCAGGCGCGGTCGTGGCAATCGTCCCGGCGGAGGCAATGGCGGCCAGCAGCTCAACCGGATTGACAGCCGCGCGCGGGGCAATGCCCCGCAGCTGCTGGAGAAGTACCGCAAGCTGGCGCAGGACGCCCACCTCAACGGGGACCGGGTCCAGGCCGAGTATTATCTGCAATTTGCCGACCACTATTTCCGGGTGCTGGCCGATCAGCGCGTCCGCCAGGACGATCAGCGCACCCGCCAGCCGGGCGAACGCTGGCAGGAAGAAGGCGGCGAAGGCGACGACGGCGGCGATTACGCCCCGGTCAGCGACTTCCCCAGCTTCGACCAGCCGAATTTTTCCCGCCCGCAGCGCGAAGACCAGCCCCGGCCGGAACGTCAGGAACGACCCGAGCGTCAGGAACGGGCGGAGCGCCAGGAACGCCCAGCGCGTCAGGAACGGCCCGAACGTCAAGAACGACCGGAACGCCAAGACCGGTTCGAGCGCGAGCCCGAGGAAGCTGAAGCAGCCGAAGTTCCGGTCGCTGCCGAAGAAGCCGGCGAAGCCAATCCCTACGAGCCGACCGAAAATCCCTTCGTCCGCGAAAACCGCACCCGTGGCGGGCTGCGTCCGCGCCGCGAACGCGACGACCGGCGTCCGCGCCGCGACGAGGCCGACAGCGACGGTCCGGCCGGGCTTGACCCGAACTTGCTGCCGCCCGCCATTTCGGCCACCCGCGACGACGATGGCCCGGCCGAGCCCGAGGCCGAAGCCAAGCCGCGCAAGCGGGCCGTGCGGCGCAAGCCTTCGGCCGGCGATGCCGGTGAAGCGGTCGAAACGGTGAACTGATCGCCCGCGTAATGCGCGCGGTCCGGTTCCTTCTGTCTCATCCGCGCTGGCTCGCGCTGGCGCTTGGCGCTCTGGCTGCGACCGGTTTTCAACCGCTGGGGCTGTGGCCGTTCGCGCTGGCGGCGCTGGCGCTGCTGATCGCACTGCTGGCCCGCGCCCCGGGTTGCCGCGACGCTTTCCTGCTTGGCTGGCTGTTCGGCGCAGCGCATTTCACGCTGGGGCTCAACTGGATCGTCACCGCCTTCGGCTATCAGGCCGCGATGCCCGGCTGGCTGGGCTGGGTCGCTGTCGCCGGACTCTCGCTTTATCTCGCGCTCTGGCCGGGTCTGGCAACGCTGGCCGCGTGGTCGCTGGCGCGCGGCAATCGCCCGGCGCTGGTGCTGGCCATGGCCGGATGCTGGGCAATCGGCGAATGGCTGCGCGGCTGGGTGTTTACCGGCTTTCCGTGGAACCCGCTGGGCGCAATCGCACTGGTTTCGCCGGATGATCCCGGACTGGCGGTCCTCGCCAGGTGGCTAGGAACCTTTGCCCTTTCGGGATTGGTCATGCTGCTGGCCGGGGGCTGGATGCTGGCGGTTGAGCGTCGGCAAGGGGACTGGCGCGGGGCCGTGCTGGTGCTGGCCCCGATCGCGCTGTTCCTGATCCCGACCGCCCCGCCGCAGCGCGAAGGCACGCTGGCCTATACGCTGGTCCAGCCCGACGCCCGCCAGGATGAGCTGCACGATCCAGCCCGGTTCGAAGCGACCTTCCAGCGCGCGATGGGACTCAGCCGGGCGCTCCAGCCCGGCCAGACCCGGGTGGTGCTTTGGCCCGAATCCGGCCTGCCTGACTATCTTCAGCCCGGCTATCCGCCCGGCTGGTACGATTCGACGACTTACGGCGGAGATCCGGACCTCGCCCGCGAGCGGATCGGACGGCTGCTCGGCCCAGGCAGCCTGATGCTGACCGGCAACGACCGGCTCGAACTCAAGGACGGCCGCGTGGTTGGCGCAAGGGCCGGGATCACTGCGATTGACGGGCAGGGCGCGATCCGGGCGACTTACGCCAAGTCGCATCTGGTGCCTTACGGCGAATATGTCCCGCTCAAGCCGCTGCTGGTCCCGCTCGGGCTCGACCGGCTGGTGCCGGGAGACATCGAATTCTGGCCCGGTCCCGGCCCGCGCACGATCGATCTGGGCGCGCACGGCCGGATCGGACTGCAGCTGTGCTATGAAATCATCTTTCCCGGCGCGGTGACCCAGCCCGGCCAGCGGCCCGATTTCATCTTCAACCCGTCGAACGACGGCTGGTACGGCGATTGGGGTCCGCCCCAGCATCTCGCCCAGGCCCGGCTGCGCGCGATCGAGGAAGGGCTGCCGGTGCTGCGCTCGACCACCACCGGGATCAGCGCGGTGGTCGATGCGCGCGGCGTGATCCGCGAATCGATCCCGCTGCGCACCGCCGCGCGGCGTGATGGGCTGATCCCCCCGGCCGACCCGCCAACCCTGTTCGCCCGGCTGGGGAACGGGCTTTCGCTTGGCTGGGCAATACTTCTTCTTGGCCTAAGTGTAGTTGCGTGCCGCCCGCGTCGCCGCTAGAGCGAACAAGACATAAAGCTTCCTTTATATGGGTTGATGAAATGCGCAGCGATTATCTCTTTACCTCCGAAAGCGTCTCCGAAGGCCATCCCGACAAGGTTTCGGACCAGATTTCCGACGCGATCGTCGATCTGTTCCTGTCCAAGGACCCCGAGGCGCGGATTGCCTGCGAAACGCTGACGACCACCCAGCTGGTGGTCCTGGCCGGTGAAATCCGCTGCAAGGGTGTGTTCGAGAACGGCGCATGGGCCCCCGGCGCGCAGGACGAGATCGAAGCCGCCGTGCGCCAGACCGTCAGGGAAATCGGCTATGAGCAGGACGGCTTCCACTGGGACAAGCTGGAGTTCATCAACCGCCTGCACGGCCAGTCGGCGCACATCGCGCAGGGCGTCGATGCCTCGGACAACAAGGACGAAGGCGCCGGCGACCAGGGCATCATGTTCGGCTATGCCACCGACGAGACGCCCGACCTGATGCCGGCGACGCTGTATTACAGCCACAAGATCCTCGAGCGGATGGCCGCCGATCGCCATTCGGGCGCGGCCCCGTTCCTAGAGCCTGACGCCAAGAGCCAGGTCACGCTGCGCTATGAAGGCAGCCTGCCGGTCGCCGCGACCGCCGTGGTGGTCAGCACCCAGCACGCCCCCGGTTATGACGAGGGCGACAAGGAAGCCGAGCTCCACGCCTATGTGAAGCGGGTGGTGGCCGAGGTGATCCCGCCGGTGCTGCTGCGCGAGACCGAATACCACATCAACCCGACCGGCAGCTTCGAGATCGGCGGACCCGATGGCGACGCCGGCCTCACGGGCCGCAAGATCATCGTCGATACCTACGGCGGCGCAGCCCCGCACGGCGGCGGCGCGTTTTCGGGCAAGGACCCGACCAAGGTCGATCGTTCGGCCGCCTATATCACCCGTTACCTCGCCAAGAACATCGTCGCGGCCGGGCTCGCCACGCGCTGCACGATCCAGCTGGCCTATGCGATCGGCGTGTCCAAGCCTCTGTCGCTTTATGTCGACACGCACGAAACCGGCACCGTCGGCGACGACAAGATCGAGGCGCTGTTGCTGTCGATGCCCAAGCTCGGCGGCCTGACCCCGCGCGCGATCCGCACCCACCTTGGCCTCAACAAGCCGATCTACCGCAAGACCGCCGCTTACGGTCACTTCGGCCGCAAGCCCGAAGGCGATCTGTTCCCGTGGGAACGGCTCGATCTGGTAGAGGATCTGAAGGCGGCGCTGGGTTAGTCCGCGAGGGCCGTCAACGAGACTGCGGCATAGCGAAGCACGTATGGCTTCTCGGCAGGCTTGCCTTCAGGGAAAGCTTCGCCGAAGAAGGCGACGTAGCAATCGTAGCCGCAGATTTCGGCGTCATCCCAGCAGTGTACGACTACGCCGTATTCAGGCTTCGAGGCTGTCTCATCGTCACTGTAGTCCAGTCGGAAAACACGCGTGCCTGGCGCAATGAAGCGATTCTCGGCCATCAGCGTTACTTCCGGTAATCAGCCGTAATCACGCCCGCCGCCGCGAGCTCGGCTTCGTGGGCTTCCTCGCGCCAGCTTTCGGCGAGAGCTTCGGCTTCCCATTCGAGCATCGCCGGATGGGCCATAATATGGTCGACCCAGGCCTGACCCTTGCCGACATCAAGCCCATAGGTGCGGATGCGGAAAGCTACAGGGGCGTAGAAGGCATCGGCGGCGCTGAACGCCGCTCCGGCCAGCCACGGGCCACCGAACCGTTCCAGCCCGCTCTCGAAAATCTCCCGCACCCGCTGGATATTGCGCCGCAGCCCCTCGCTCATCGGCTTGGGGGTGACCCGCACCCCGACATTCATCGTGCAATCGTTGCGGAGGTGCCCGAACCCGCCGTGCATCTCCGCCACTGCACTTTGTGCGAAAATCCGCGCGTCTTCGTTTGCGGGCCAGACCCCGGCATGCCGCTCGGCCAGATAAAGCGTGATCCCCAGCGAATCCGGGATCGTCCGCGCACCGTCGATCAGCAGTGGAACCTGCCCGGTCGCCGAGAACCGGCGGAAGTCGTCGTAGTTGTCGGGTTTGGTGAACGGCTCCAGCCGGTCCTCGAAGGGAATGCCCAACGCCTTCATCAGCACCCACGGGCGCAGGCTCCAGCTTGAATAGTTCCGGTTGGCGGTGATCAGGGTGTAGGTCATTGCGCCAGCCTAGCTACGCTGCCTGCTGCGTCAATGTGCGGTGATGGCGTCGTCCTCATCTGGCCAGCGCTGCAGCCGGGGGCGTCCGGCGTCGAGGAACAGCGATCGCTGGGCCGGGGTGCAGAGGCCGGCGACGGCGACGTCCTTGTCGTTGACGAAGGCGCGCGCCGCGGGCACCGATCACCGCGGGCGCCCCGGAACCTTCCCTCCGAGGGCAGGTTCCGGGGCGTGGCCGCTGATCATGAGGTGGGTAGGGTGCCCGCCATGGCGGGCGCGGTCGTGGTGGCGCTGGCAAAGTCCTGCGTTGATCAGGCGGAAATCGCCCGTGGCGTCGAGAACATCGCCAAAGGGGGCGAAGGCTTCGGCGGTGAGGGGTTCGGGTTTGATGGGGTGCATGTGTCGACCTGTCTGAGCGGGGGCTAGCCCCCGCACCCCCAGGATATTTGAGCAGAGAGGATGGGGAAAGGGCTATCCGGTCAGATCGGTCAGAACCTTGTGGAAAAGGCGCGCGCCGATGGGGATCAGCGCATCGGGGAAGTCGTAATCGGGGTTGTGCAGGGCGGGATGGTTTTGACCGACGCCCAGGAACAGCATGGCGCCCTTTGTGCCCGGCTCGGCGCCGAAGCGGCCGAAATCCTCGCCCGCCTGAAAGCGCAGCTTCTTCTTCTGCAACAGCAGCTCGCCGCGATCCAACCCGGCACCGTGCCGATCCTCCGCGAACTGCCGGAAGGCAAGCGCCGCAAGCAGATCGGTGCGAAGGAAATCGAGATCGTCATCTCGAAGATGGCGCGCATTCCGGCCAAGCAGGTGTCGAAGTCCGACTCCGAACAGCTCCGCTCGCTCGAGACCGATCTCAAGCGCGTGGTGTTCGGTCAGGACGAGGCGATCAGCCAGCTGTCGACCGCGATGAAGCTGTCCCGTGCGGGCCTGCGCGATGCCGACAAGCCGATTGGCAGCTTCCTGTTCTCTGGCCCCACCGGCGTCGGCAAGACCGAAGTCGCCCGCCAGCTGGCCCACATCATGGGGATTGAGCTCAAGCGGTTCGACATGTCGGAATATATGGAGCGGCACAGCGTCTCCCGCCTGATCGGCGCGCCTCCGGGCTATGTCGGCTATGATCAGGGCGGCCTGCTCACCGATGCCATCGACCAGCACCCGCATTGCGTGCTGCTGCTCGATGAGATCGAGAAGGCCCACCCTGATCTGTTCAATATCCTGCTGCAGGTGATGGATAACGGCCGCCTGACCGATCACCACGGCAAGACCGTCGATTTCCGCAATGTCGTGCTGA
>CALCQB010000101.1 GCA_937897535.1 uncultured Novosphingobium sp.
GGCATCGATCAGCAACACCCTGGTCCCAAGCTTGGCGACAGTCAGTGCGATCGCATAAGCCGAGGTCGACTTGCCTTCGCCGGGCCGGGTCGAGCTGACCAGTAGCGTTTTCGGCAAGCCTTCGGGCCGGGCAAATTTGAGCGCGGTCCGGACCGAATGATAGGCTTCGGACAGTTCCGACTTGCGGTCGGCCAAGGCCTCCATCGGCGCCCTGCCTTCCGGCTCGAGCGGGATCGCGCCAAGCACCGGCATATGCAGCTTGGTGCGAACGTCGCGCGGATCGCTGATCGTGTCGAACAGCAGGTGCAGGGCTAGAGCCAGCGCAACGCCGAATGAGAGGCCGGCGATCAGGCCAACCAGGGCATTGATCAGCGGACGCGGGCGGAACGGGGCGTTGGGCGCCTTGGCTTCATCGACCAGGGCGATTTCGCTTTGACCGATCCCGCCGGCTACGCCGACTTCCTTGTAACGCTGGAGCAGCGCATCATACAGCGCTCGGTTGGTATCGGCTTCACGCTGAAGGATGTTGTACTGAATCGCACGGCTGCGATCGAGCACGACTTCCCCTTTGGCCTCGGCGACCTTTTGGCGAAGTTCGGCTTCGATCCGCACGGTGGACTGATATTCGCCATACAGTTCGGCGCGCTTGTTGGTGTTGGAGCGCTTGCGCTCGGAATTGATCGCCATGTCGAGGCGGTCGATCCGCGATTTCAGCTCGACCATCACTGGATAGTCCGGCTTGTAGATCTTGAGCTTCTCATCGTATTGCGATTGCAGGTCGGCGCGCTGCGAAATCATCGGCGAAACGCTGGCGGCCATGTCGCCGGCGAAATCGACTTCGGATTTGCGATAGCGTTGCTCGGCCGCGATCCGGTTGATTTCGGCCTGACGCATGGCGTCATTGAGCTTGGTCAGATCGGATTGCGTCAACGAAGCGCCTTCGACACTCTTGCCCTCGGCGTTGCGCGTGGTTTCGCGGAAGATGCCGGCTTCGATCGCGTAGCTGTTGAGGTTCCGCTCCGATTCCTCGAGAGCACCCTTGGTCCGGGTCAACTGATCCGACAGGAATTTGCGGGCATAAGACGATGCGTCGAAACGCCGCTCGATGCTCGCGGAAATGTGGCCGCGGACCAAGGCATTGGCGATCTTCGCCGCGAGGTCGGGGTTGCCCGAAATGGCGTTGACCCGGATCAGCGTGCTGCCCTTGACGGTTTCAGACGAAGTTGCGCCCATTACGATTGCGGTGGCCCGGTCGGTGCGCTGGGCGAGCGAACCGGTCTCGCCGCCGTATTCGGGCATCGCAACAAGGTTAAGGTCCTGCGCGACCTGCCGGGCGAGCGATTCGCTCTGGAGCAGCCCGATCTGGGTCGCGATCGCTTCCTGGTTGGTGCCGCGAAACCGCGGGCTCCCGTTGGGTTTGGTATCGAGCATGTCCACCGAACTGGCTTCATACTGCAGCAGGGCCCCGGCGCGGTACTGCGGCGCCGAAACCAGCGCGATAGCAATACCGGCGAGCAGGCCGCCGATCCCGAGTGCAACAACCAGCTTCCAGCGCTCGACCAGCAGCGCCAGGATGTTCCCGATATCCAGACCGGGCTCGGCTGGGTGGGGCTGGCTCGCATGCGGTTGCGGCTGTTGTCCAGAGGGCGGGTTGCCTTGCCAAAGCATAGCGCGTCAATTCCTTCGTTCGGGCTCGTGCCGGGGCAGGATCAGAGGTAAGTGAAGAGGGTGACCAGGGGGATTGCCTGGAGGAGATCGCGATAAACCGGGCGAAGCGTCGAGCTATCGACCACTACGGTATCGCCGGGGTAGATCGCCGGATCTTCCATTTCGCCGCGCCGGATCGCGATCAGATCGAAGGCAGCGGCCATCGTCTTGCCGCCGCTTTTGCGAAATACCAGAACCCGGCGCGGATTGGCGTCGGTGGTATTGACCCCCCGGGCCATCGCGATCGCCCCGACCAGCGTAACCTTGCCTGGCAGCGAGTAGATACCCGGCGAGTTCACGCCGCCTTCGACGGTCACGTTGTTGCTGATGCTGCTGGTGACCCGGACCGTGATCTCCGGATTGTTGAGGTAGCGGCTGCTATAACGGGCCTCAAGCTCCTTGCCGAGTTGCTGCGGGGTAACATCGCGCACGGGGACGGTGCCAATCAGTGGCATGTCGAGTTCACCCCTGGCGTCGACCTGATAGTCGCCGCTGAGTTCGGGAACGCGGAACACCGTGACCTTGAGCATGTCGAGCGGGCCGAGCGGCAAATCGTAGGCGAGGTCGGCGGGGACGCTACGATCGGGCGGGCCGAAATCGGCCGGCGCATAGGGAACCTTGCCTCCGCGCGTCGAGCACGCACTGATCCCCACTGCCAGAACCAGCAGCAACGCGGCGCGAAGAGTGGATCGCAAACCTTCTGAAATAGCCATCTGCGCACCCAAACTCACTCTCCTTCTTGCGGACCGACAAGCTGCAATTCCTTGCCGCGGCAGCCAAGGGCTAACCGCTTCTAGAACAAGCAACATGCGATGCAAAGCTCTCTTGCCTATCGTTCATGGCCTTGATGTGAATGAATTCCGGCATCGGCCAGTGCCTTGAGATAGAGGTCGATGACCCGCTCCTGTGAAAATTCGGCAACGACCCGCGCGCGGCCTGCTTTCGCCATCCGTTGCCATTCGGAATCGCTGATCTCTGCCGCCAGCGCCAGTGCCTTGGTGAGAGATTCGGCGCTGCGCGGCTCGCACAGGTACCCGTTTTCGCCATGGCGAATAATATCCCGACACCCCGATACATTGGTGGTCACGACTGGACGGCCCATCGCACTGGCTTCGAGCAAAACCCGCGACAGTCCTTCCCGGTAAGACGGCAAGACAACAAAGTCCGCCGCCGCGATGCAGGGTTTGACGTCACCGACCGGATCGAGGTGTTCGATTGTCCCTTCGGCCAGCCAGGCGCGGACTTCCTCCGGGCGGACCGCGGTCCGGTTGGGCGCATCGAGCGCACCCATCAGGATGAACCGCGCATCGGGCCAGCGCCGGCGGATCTGGCGCGCGGCGGCGACATATTCGCGCACTCCTTTGTCGGAAACGACCCGGGCCAGCATCAGGAACTGGCGCGGCTTGGGCCTTCCACCAGCGGGAGGAGCCCAGTCCTGCACATCGATTCCCGATCCCGGCAGCACCCGGGCCTGATCGGCCCGCACCAGCCGAGCATCAAGGAATTCGGCCCGGTCATCGTGATTCTGGAAGAACACCGTCGGGGCCTTGCGAAATCCGGTTCGATAGAGCTGCTTCGCGATCAGCGTCAGCAGGTTCCGGCGGATGAAGGCGGTGCCAAGTCCGGATACGTTGGGCAGGGCGGGGACCCCGGCCAGTCCGGCGGCGAGCGAACCGTAGACGTTCGGCTTGATCGTCCAGCTGAGCCAGGCGGCAGGACGCAGCCTGGCGATGATCCGGCGCAGGGCAAGGAATGTCGCGAGATCGCGGTGTGGGGCGATTCCGGCGGAATCGATTCTGACCGGCGTAAAACCGCAGCCCATCGCCGTGAGCCGGGCCTCCATCGCGGGGTCGGGCGGGGCAATTGCCTCGACCGCAAAACCCTCCGCAAGCAAGGCAGCGATCAGTCCGGCCCGGAAATTGACGAGATTCCACGCTTGATTGGCGCAAACGGCAATGACCGGTTTCGGAGGAAGCGAAGCCAATGCCGTGGCCTACAGCGATTGCAGGATCGACTGGTACGGAACCCAGTATTGCGCGTGGGTGGCAAACACCAGCCAGACAATCTGGACCACGGCAGCCAGACCGATCAACAACAGCCGGAGTGGAATCAGGAAGCGCTTGCCGGTAGGGACCAGATCGCGAAACTCGCCGAACACCGCCATCTGGACCGGCGAGAAGAACAGGGCGACCCGGTCAACCGCAGTCGAGGATGGCGAAAGGTACAACGCGGCGAGGGCAAGCATGTTCGCAGCCGCGGCCAACACCCACACCGAGCGGACCCGATCGCTCGCGCCAAAGTGACGCCAGCGAATCAACAACAGCGCCGAGGGCAGGACGTTCATCAAAATCCGGGTGACGGCCCCGGACGATTCATATTCGGCATCGATATAGCCCGCTTCATATGTTCCCAGTCGCGGTGCGACGATCGCAATCCAGAAGAACGAACCGACAATCGCGAAGAATACCGCTGCCGCTTTGTAGCGCGCGGCGAGGGCATAGCTGAACAGCGGAAAAGCGACGATGGCTGATGAGTGAAACCCGATTGCAACAACCAGGAATGCCAGGGTGCGAACTGGCCTCGATCGGTCGAACGACGCGATTGCGGTCAGGATCATACCGATCGCCGCACCTTGCCGGACATAGCCCATGCCGACCACGATCAGCAGATAGGGAACCGCCATGGTGAGCGCCAGCCACGGTTCGCGCAGCCTCAAGGCCACCTGGACGACTCCGTAAACCAGCATGAACGCGCAGATCGCGTTGACCAGATAGATTCCGGTGTCGAGCTTGGCCGAGACAAACGCCACAATCGCGAACAGCGGATCGTAGTTCTGCAAGGCATAGGCAAGCGTGTCGGTCCGGATGTCGTCGTAGATCGTGTTGTATGTCTCCCAGTCGCCGCCGACTTCGAAGCGCAGACCGGCGAGCAGGACGTAACAGACGATGAAGAAGAGGAAGGCGATCGATTGCGCGGCATCGTTGGTCACGCGGGCACGGTCGGCAGGATAGACGACGGCCATCAGGGCGGGGAACGCGAAAAGCAGCCAGTAGATCAGCATCTACATCTGCCCGGATTGCGGCGGCTCGGGCGAAAAGAATGGCCAGTCGAGCCCGAAGCAATACATACCCGAGGTCTAGAGGATAACCCCAGTGGGTGCAATGGCATAGGGCGGGCCGAACCAATCGTTGAAATGCAGCCAAGGCTGGCTTACCCGCCGGGGCAAGCCTTTGTGGGATCGAATGACCGATGTGCGGGATCGCCGGAATATTGAGTGACGGCGCCCGCGTGACGGCGGAGCAGGTCCGGGTGATGACCGATCGGATCCGGCCGCGCGGTCCGGATTCGTCCGGCGAATGGGTCGGGGCGGAAGGTCGGCTCGGCTTCGGGCACCGGCGCCTGGCGATCGTCGACCTTTCGGCGGCCGGGCATCAACCGATGCAATCGGCCTGCGGGCGCTACACGATCACTTACAATGGTGAGATCTACAACTTCAGGCAGCTGCGCGCGGAACTCGATGCGATCGGTCGCGGCCCGGCCTGGCGCGGTCATTCGGATACCGAGGTACTGCTCGCGCTGATCTCGGCCCACGGGATCGGTCCGGCCTTGCGCAAGGCATCGGGGATGTTCGCCTTCGCGCTGTGGGACGAACAACGCCGCGAGCTGACCCTGGCCCGCGACCGGTTCGGGGAAAAGCCGCTTTACTATGGCTGGACCGCCGCAGGCTTCGTGTTTGCCTCGACGCTTGGTCCGATCGAGGCGACGCCCGGCTTCGCCAACCCGATCGATAGCGGCGCGCTCGCCGGGCTTATGGCACGGGCCTATATCCCCGCGCCGCAGTCGATCTATGCGGGCATCGCCAAACTGCCGCCGGGGTGCCTGCTGACGGTCCCGCTCGACACAGCAAGAGCCACGCTGCCCATTGCCGAACGCTATTTCGACTATGCCGATCAGGTTCTGGCCGGAGCATCGGACCCGATCCGCGATCAGGGCCAGGCATTTGAAGAGCTTGAGGCGGTGCTCCACGAAGTGGTCGGGCGGCAACTGGTCGCCGACGTTCCGATCGGCAACCTGCTCTCGGGCGGGATCGATTCCTCGCTGATCACGGCGATTGCGCAGAAGTGCCACGATCGGCCGCTCAAGACCTTCACGATCGGCTTCAGCGAAGCCGGTTTCGATGAGGCAGTCTATGCGCGTCAGGTCGCCAAGGCGCTGGGGACCGATCATACCGAGCTCTACGTCAGCCCGGCCGACGCGCAGGCGGTGATCCCGCTGCTGCCGCAGATCTACGACGAGCCCTTTGCCGATTCCTCGCAAATCCCGACCTATCTGGTGTCGAAACTGGCGCGCGAGCAGGTTACGGTCTCGCTCTCCGGCGATGCCGGGGACGAACTGTTCGGCGGCTACAACCGTCACATCCGCTTTCCCAGGGTATGGCGCCGGCTTGAGCGGTTTCCGCGTGGCTTGCGCAGCGCTGCGCTGGGGCTGGGCGGGGCGGTCAGTCCGGAACTGTGGAACCGGCTGGGTGGGCTGCTCGGGGCCAACCGGTCCGGCACCTTCGGCCATTCGGTCCGCCGGGGGCTCGGCGCGATGGCGCAGGCGCGCGATTTTGACGGCCTGCTAGACCTGTTTCTCGATGACTGGGCTGGCCTTCCGTCACCCTTGCTCGACAAGTCGGCCCGGCCGCAACCGCTCGCGACCGATCCCCGCCTGGCGCATCTACCGCTCGAAACGCGGCTGATGCACGCCGATGCGCTCAGCTATCTGCCGGGCGATGTGCTGGCCAAGGTCGATCGCGCCGGAATGGCGGTCAGCCTCGAATCGCGGATCCCGTTTCTTGATCCACAGGTCACGGCGCTGGCGGCGCGGATCGATCCGGCGCTCAATTTCACCAACGGCGGGGGCAAGGACATCCTCAAGCAGCTGCTCTACCGCCACATCCCGCGCGAACTGGTCGACCGGCCCAAGGCCGGGTTCGCGATTCCGATCGGAACCTGGCTGCGCGGCCCGCTGCGTGACTGGGCCGAAGACCTGCTCAGCCAGAGCGCCTTGCAGGATTCGGGTGTGTTCGATCCGCAAGTGGTGCGGGCGCGGTGGGCGGCGCACCTGTCTGGGCGGGAAGAGGCAACCCAGCCGGTCTGGTCGGTGCTGATGTTTCAGGCCTGGCAGCGCGCGCGCTGAGCCTCAGGTCGGGGCGTCGAACCCGCCCAGCAGCCAGCTGATCGCCCCGATTGACGCCCACAGCCCCGCAAGCATCGCTGCATGGGACCAGGCCAGCTGGCGATGGCGCAAGGCGATCCCGAGTCCGCCAAGTCCGGCCAGGCTGGCTGCGGCGATGTGCGCGATGACATAGCCGCTCGCACCCAACAGCGGAATTAACCAGATGCCGCCGAGCGCCAGCGCCGCGATGTAGACGCCATTGAGTACGGCGTAGCGGCGGCGGCGACCAATAGTCAGCTGATAGGCCACGATCATCGAAAAGGCCTGGAACGCAAATTCGCCGACCAGATACGGCCGCAGTAGGTGCGTGGCCGCGGCAAAGGACGGGGCATAGAACAGCGCGACCACCAGCGGCGCCAGGACAATCGCCGCAAGACACCCGGCAAAGGATATCGCGAGGCCCAGGCGGATCGACTTGCGCAATTCGGTCCGAACCTCGGCGGTATCGCCCTCGGCAGCGGCGCGGGCGTGAAGGTGGCCCCAGAAACCAGTCATCACGAACGACAGCAGATAGCTTGAGAGGGCTGTTGCAACTTGCAGATAACCGTTGGCCGCACTGCCATCGAGGGTCAGCACCTGGCCGCGCAACCAGGTCTGGACGATGTTGGTCGCCGAAATGGTGCCGACCATCAGCGCGCAGTAGCCAAAGATCGGCCTGAGCAGCGCCCACTGCGGTCGCAGCGCGCCAAGCACCTTTCTGGCAACCTGATTGGGGCCGATCTGAATGGCGTAGCCCAGCAGCAGGATGAGCGGCGCGACCGGCAGCGCCAGGATCGCGCCCTCGATCCCGAACGCCCAGGCCGCGCCGCCGATCGCCACGGCATCGAGCACCGCCGACAGGATATTGGCGCGGACATAGACATCGAACCGGTCGATCAGGAACGCCATGCCTTCCCAGAACCCGCCGGCCAGCGCGCCGAACAGGATCGCCAGCAGGATCGGCCAGCGCAGCGCGGCGGGCTGCAGTTCGGCCCCAAGAATATTCAACAGCCACGACCCGGCGATGGCCCAGACCAGGGTGACCAACAGCGCATTAATCAAAAGCACTGCCGCCACGGTACCGGCTACTGTTCCGCCCGCTCGATAGTCCTCGGCTGCGACATGCGGCCGGCCGAGGTTGATCAGCGGAATGGCCAGGCTCATCGAAACCAGCGCGGTGCCGGTGGTGGCGATCTGCGCGAGCAGCGAGAAATGCCCGACTCCTTCAACGCCGAGCCACAGCGCCACGATCTTGACCTTGGCGACGCCCATCACCAGCCGCACCGCGCTGAGCGCGCCGCCGCTCAGCATGTTGCGCAGCGCCAGCCGCTTCATCCGGCCAGCTCGCGGTACCAGTGCTCGATCCCGCTCCAATAGGCTTGCGCCGAGAAGCTGCCGAGCACGCGCTCCCGTCCGGCGCGGCCCATTTCAGCCGCACGGGCCGGGTCGCTCGCCAGGCGGTCCATCGCATCGGCGAGGGCTGCGGCGTCGTTCTGCGGCACGATGAAGCCTTCGACCCCGTCGCTCAATGAGCATTCGCTGCCGGGGAAGTCGGAGAAGATCACCGGTTTTCCGGCGAGCTGGGCCAGCACGGCGGTCAGCGCCGGGCCCCCTTCGTCGTCGCCCGTTGCGGCCTTGATCGACGGGGCCAGAATGGCGTCGTGCCGTTGGAGTTGCTCGCGGTATGCTGCATCGAACCCGCGCGGATCGGCGCTTTGCCTGACCGTGACCAAGTCAGTCAGTCCGCGCGAGGCGATCGCGTCATGCAGCCAGCGGTCGGGGCCGTATCCCCAGCAAGTCAAACGGGCTTCGGGGTGAAGCTGGTGGTGCCGGGCAAAGGCATCGAGCGCAATCAGATGCCCCTTCTTGGCCACGAACCGCGCCGGGATCAGCCAGTGCGCTACGCGATCCCCGGCTATTCCGATCAGCGGATAGCCGTCCAGATCGAGCGGAAGATTGAGCAGGGCGGTCCGCCCGGGTTCCGCCCCCAGCGTGATCGCTCGTGCACGGGCCTCGTCGCACAGCACATGGACCCTTGCGGCGGCAGGCAGCAGGCGCTGATAGGCTCGGCGCAAGTGCGGCTCATCCAGTCCTGCAGAAATGTCGTAACCGTAAAACGAAACGACCGCAGGGATCGCGGACAGGCCAGGGATACCTTCGAGCAAGGCGGCGGTCGTCCCGAAGTGGAAGTGGATCACATCGGGGCGATGTTCGGCAATCTGTCGCCGGACCGCGCTGCAAAAGCGCCGCTGATCGAGCGCGCGGCGCAAGCGCTTGATGGCGCGCGTGGCAAGTCCGCTCGACACATCCTCGCCGATCGTCCGCACCGCCGCGACGCGGGGTTCTGGCGGGGTGGCGCGATCGAGCAGGTGCATGCACAGCAGATCGCTGGCGAGATCGTGCTGCAGGCACAGGGCATGGCTGCGGTCGAACAGCCCCGGCGAATAGACATCCCACAGATGAAGAATGCGCATGGCCGCGAGCTCAGCGCCGGGCAATCGCGATGATCGACTTCGCCCGGATCAGCGGCAGCTCGTCATCGCGGCCGCGCTCGAGGATCAGGATCGCGCACCACAGCTTGAACCAGAGTCTGCCGAGCAAGCCATAGACCTTGCGGCCGATCGAGCCGGACGGAAACTGCACGCCGAACAGCTCGCCGACGGTCAGTCCCTGCGATTCGAGCAGGCGGACGATGCCTTTCTCGTTGTAGGCGGTCTGGATGAAGGGGTCCTTCGCCTCGGTGAAGCGGGCCGATGGGAGCGAGCCATTGAAGATCTCGACCAGCAGCACGCCCTGGTCAGCCAGCTTGTCGCGGAGCGCAGCGACAAAGGCCGGTGCCTCGCGGCGGGTCAGGTAATAAATCATCTGCTTGACCACGATCAGCGCGTAGCTGCCGGGTAGCGACTGGACGAACGAACCGTCGGCCGGCTCCGCTATGATCGTGACTCCGTCGAGCTTTGCCAGCGGCGCCAGCGCGGCTGCGTCGATATCGACCGCGGTGATGTTGCGATAGCCCAGGCCGTGGGCGTAGCGAACGAAGTCGCCGTCGCCGCAGCCAATATCGATGATCGCCGCATCGCGGTCAGCCGGCAGGAAGCGGCGATAGTTGAGGTCGTAGTAGTCGCTCATCGTTTCATGCCCGCCGCAGCACATAGATATGGGCGATGCCGCCGATTGCCTTGCCAAGCGCCTTGCGTAGCGCCGGTGGCAGGGCCCGGCCAAGCAGGTAGTCGCCCGAGGCCAGCATGCCGTTGTTACCGTAGTGGGCGATCGTCCAGCCAGTGCCGGTGAAATAGCGATCCCACTGGCGCTTCGAGTAGCGCGACAGCTCAGTCAGCGGGGTGCCGACAGCGCCGTGGGTTGGCGGCAGCAACCTGGCGCGGATCTTGGACCCAAGCGAACGGGGCGCTACTGGCACGGAGGTCTGGGCATCTGAAAGGATTGCGGCAGGTTCAGCTTGCGGCCCAAGCAATCGCCGCCGCAAGACCCGCAGCAGATCGATGGCCTGGCCGGGGTAGTAGCTCAGCAGTGAAATGAACCGCCACTGTGGATTGGGCAGCAGGTGAACCGCAACTCCGCTCGGTCGCAGCACCCGGCGCATTTCGGCGTTCAGCGCATCCAGTTTGGTGACATGTTCGAGCACGTTGGAACTGTAGACGACATCGAACGATGCGTCATCAAACGGCAGGTGCTCGCCGTCATAGTCGATGATCGGCCAGACCCGCGCCCGGGCATGGTTGCTGATCTCCGACGAAGGCGGCAGGTCGACCCCCACGACATCGAACCCGCGCTCTGCCAGCGCCCTGGCTTGCCAACCGGTGCCCGAGCCGATTTCCAGCACCCGCGCGCCGGAACCGGCGGCTTCGCGGATGATCGCTTCGGTCTGCTCCAGCTCGGCCAGGCGAAAGAGTTCGAAGGCGGAAGCCATGGGTCCGCTCAGCAGCAAGCAGCGCGCACGGCGGCGATCACCTGCTCGGTCTGCGCATCGCTGACGTGCGGCCCCATCGGCAGCGACAGCACTTCATCCGCCAGCCGGTCCGACAGCGGCCAGTTGCCTGCCTGGCTGGCGAATTCGGCATAGGCGGCTTGGCGGTAAGGCGGGATTGGATAGTGCATCGCGGTCTGGATCCCGGCCTCGGTTAACTGCCGGGCTACCGCGTCGCGGTTGGCGGTGCGAATGACGTAGAGATGCCAAGCATGGACCGCCTGGTTGCCAACCGTCTGCGGCGCGATCAGATCGAGCCCGGCAAAGGCCGCCGCATAGCGATCGGCTAGGATCTGGCGGCGCTGCTGCCAGCTGGGCAAGTGCCGCAGCTTGACTCCCAGGATCGCCGCCTGCAGCGGGTCGAGCCGGCTGTTGACGCCCTTGACCGCGTTGACGTTCTTCACCGCCGAACCGTAATTGCGCAGCAGCCTGATCCGTTCGGCCAGCTCGGCATTGTCGGTAGTGACGGCACCGCCGTCGCCATAGGCGCCCAGGTTCTTGGTCGGGTAAAAGCTCCACGCGACAATATCGCCGTGGCTGCCGATCGGCTTCCCGGCAATCGCTGCGCCATGCGACTGGGCGGCGTCCTCGATCACCAGTAGCCCGTGCGCCCGGGCCAGCTCCATCAGCTGGTCCATCGCCGCCGGATGGCCGTAGAGGTGGACCGGCATGATCGCCTTGGTCCGGGGGGTAATCGCCGCGGCCACCAGCTGCGAATCGAGGCAATGGGTGGCTGGGTCCGGCTCGACCGGCACCGGAACCGCGCCGACCATCGAAACGGCAAGCCAGCTGGCGATATAGGTGTTGGCCGGGACGATCACCTCGTCGCCTGGGCCGACTTCAAGCGCTTTTAACCCCAGCGCCAGCGCATCGAGCCCGTTGCCGACCCCGACCCCATGTGCCGCTCCGCAGAACGCCGCGAAATCGGTCTCGAACTGCTCCACTTCGGGCCCGCCGATGTAGTAACCGGAACCAAGCACCCGCGCAGTAGCGGCGTCAATCTCGTCCTTGAGTTCGGCATAGGTCGCCGCGACATCGGTGACCGGGATCATCGCGAGGCTCCGGCCAGGGCGACAAATTCGGCATAGTCGGAAATGTAGTCGCCGCGATCGTACCGGTCGGAAGTCAGCACAACCAGCACCGCATCGGCGCCGACGTAGGTCTGCTCACCCCAGATCATCGGGGGAATGTGCAAGCCTTGCGAGACCCGGTCGAGCCGGACGGTCTGGCGGTGCCGGCCGTCGTCGAGCGTGACCTCCACCGCACCCGCGGTGACGATCAGGAACTGGTGGCAGCTCTTGTGGGCATGAAAACCCCGGGTGGTGCCCGCTTCCACACCGTGGACAATAAACAGGCGCTCGACCGCGAACGGCAAGTTCTCGGCCGTCTCCGCCACGGTCAAGGCCCCGCGCGGATCCACAACCGTCCTGAGTTCGATGGGCAATAAGTCGGTCATCGGGGAGAGGCCTGCAATTTCGTGGAGGTTGGAGCCGATTGGCTGGAAAGGGTCAACACGAGGCCTGTCCTAGCCCATTTACCGAGCCCGTTCAAACGACTGGATCGCAGTACGGCGGAACCTGGAGGCATCAGAATTTCCGCAATACGACATGCATCTGCAACCCGCTGTTGCCGATCCGCATCAAGCTGCGAAACAGCCCGTGGGTGAAGCCGGGAACCTGCCGGACGGTGCCGATCTCGTACTGAACCTCGGCCAGTTCGTACCCGGCCTTGGTCCCGTGCTGGCGGAACGAGCGCGAATCGAATTCGTAGATATGGAACGGGCTGTGCATCGGGCTGAGATGGGTGACCATGTTCGCCCGCTGGATCGCGAAGAAATCCGCCCTCGACCTCAAGACGCCGTTTAATTTCGTGAGCACGGCCGACAT